>NZ_AWFE01000002.1:0-134560 GCF_003263315.1 Hyphomonas sp. GM-8P | reverse complement strand
AGAGCCTCCGGCAAACCCGGGGCGGTTCAGATGAGCGAGATTGGCGTCGAAGTAGTGGCTCCAACGTTCCGTTTCCGGACGATAAATGACACCGATAGCCCGTTCGAGGCGGACATGGTCCAATGCCTTTCGAATGCTATTGTCTTTTCGCCAACTGGTGAAGCTGGCCGACAGACCCGTATCTTCAAAGACGCGCTCCCAGGAATCTGGCCGGGCCGGAATGACCTTCTTTATCTTCGCGGCACTCCCCCAATCATCCGCTGCCATCACAGTGCCGGTACTCGTCGCAAAGCCGATCGCCACAACAGCATCACCGAAAAGTTCCCGGCACAGCTGGCCGATATTAAACTCACCCCGTTCACCCATGCCGGTGGCACTGGCATTGCCGATATGAGAGTTGTGCGCCCACACGACGGCTTTTGATTTTGGCCCGGCCTGCTCCAACAGCCGCAGAAGGGTTGAGAACATGTGCTGGTCGCGCAGATTCCATGTGCTGACCGAGCCATGATACATGGCGCGGTAGTACTGTTCAGCTGCCTGGACGACCCGCGCGTTCTGTTCGGCATCGAAAAATTCGTCGCCATCCTTCATGGCATAGTCCAGGCGCTGGTCGAGCAGATCGAGCAATTGGTGCACGACCTCATCTTCGCAGGTGCGGCCCGTTCGCATGGCTTGCGCGCCGTAAATTTGCGGTCGTCCGACATAGGGAGACAGGCAGGCATAACGTTCTCTCGCGACGGCCGCCGCTTCCTTGTCGACCCGGTCGAGATAGGCCAGCACTTCGGAAATCGATTTGTCGAGACTGTATACATCAAGGCCGCGCACGGCGACGCGTTCCTCCGCTGGCTGGTTAGCATTCCAGTCGCGCAACGCCGAAAGGCAGTTTGCAAACTCCCGGTTACGCCACATCCAGCGCGGAAAGTTCACAAAAGCATCCCTCTCGCCCCAGGGTTCGCGGCCTCTGACATAGCGATCAAGCTCTGCTGCATCCGGCCAGTCGCCCTCGATTGCAACAATCCGGAACCCGTGCTGGTCAACGAGGCGCCGGGTGATCGCCGCACGCGCCTCATAGAATTCAGATGTGCCATGCGTGCATTCGCCGAGCAGCACGACACGTGCTTCGCTGAATTCGTCCACCGCCTCGGCAAGCGTATCGTATGGATGACTTGCGGGAAGCGGCAGGCTGTGTCCCGCAATCAGGTTCGAAAGCTCTGCATTTGCGGGAACACGGACGGTATCCATCATTCCTCACCAACAAGCGGTTGTTGGAGGAGTTGGATGACTTCGTCGTCAGACAGTTGATGGAAGTCCCGGTAATAGCTGCCCACGGCACCAAACCGCTCCGGCGCGGCGAGCACGATCGCATCATCCACCATTGTGCCGATCGCGTGCAGCGTATCCGGCGCAGCGACGGGGACCGCCACAACGATTTTGGCAGGGCGCCGTTTCCTGACCGCCAGAATGGCCGCTTTCATGCTTGTACCGGTGGCAATGCCATCATCGACCAGGATCGCCGTACGGCCTTCCGCTCGCACAGGCTCCCTTCCTGGTAGGTAAAGGCTGCGCCGGCGTTCGATCTCCTCAAGTTCCGGTTTTGCCAGTTCGGCAATTTTTCCGGCATTGAGCCCGGTGGCCCGCATGACCGGATCATTGTTCACGATCTCGGCGCCTTCACCGTCGACAACCGATGCGGCCGCGACTTCCGGCTGCCAGGGCACACCAATCTTGCGGACCATTAGGATATCGAGCGGAGCATTCAGGGCTTCCGCGATCGGCCGGGCAACCGGCACGCCGCCGCGTGGCAGGGCGTAGATGACCGGGGCCTTGAATTCATGTGCTGACAGGGCCCGGGCGAGGAGCATGCCGGCTTCCGCTCGGTCTGCCATTGGCAGGGGGATCGTTTCCCGTCCCGCGGGCGCCAAATGTTTCGAGAACCATGCGCCGGACAAGACCAGGACCTTGTCGAGTGTTCCTGGCTCCTCGAACAGGTGACCGGCATCTGGCACCACGCTAATGCGGTGTTCGCAGGTCATACGTGCCGCGGCTGCCTCATTTAAAGCCAGGACCTCCCGGTCATTTCCGCCAACAATCAGAAGGCTTGGCGCGCGCACATGCGGAAGAGCGGCGCCCGCCAGGTCAGGCCGACCACCGCGGGACACAATGGCCCTGATATGTGGCGAGGCTGCCGCGGCTGCCAAGGCAGCGCCTCCGCCTGTGCTCGCGCCGAAAACACCGACAGGCAAATTTTGCAACCGCGTTTGCTGACGAGCCCAATCGACGGCAAGCACGACACGTTTTGCCAATAAGGCGATGTCAAAGACATTACGCCGGTCACCTGCCTCGTGCTCCGTGAGTAGATCGAACAGCAAGGTTGCAAACCCAAGCCGTTCGAAACTGCGCGCGGCATATGCGTTGCGCGGGGAATGTCGGCTGGATCCGCTACCATGGGCGAAAATGATGAGGCCCCGTGCTTCGTCCGGCACGGTCAGGAAACCACCAAGCCCTTTGGACCCGATGCGGATATCTTCCGTTTGCATCATGTGGGCACCATTTTTTGTGAGTATAGCACAAGTTTATTGCAGTGGCTTCTGGTTCTTCTTCGCCACCTACCGCTGGATTGCGCCGATAGTTTACCAGGGCGCGCAATCTCATGCGTGCGCAATTGGCTATTTTGGAGAACCGGCACTTGGACTGACTTGTGCTCCGAAGTGGCTCAGCATCCACTTTTGGCTTCAGGCCTCCTGTAACGACAGGCTGGCGGCATCTTTCCTGATAGTGAAGTTCTTAATCGATCTGGCCTCGTAGACTGGCTTGAGCACAGTACTGACAGCAACAAAGCTGGCCTCTGCCACATCCGTTTGCAGGACAACCCGAACATAGCCCTGATGCATATTGTCCGTCCACACTACTTCGGGAACGTAATCCGAAAAAGCTTTGTCAAGTGATCGGGCTGTTTCGTCATCAAAGCCGGATTCGACGAAATCTCCCGGCGATGTCACACCGGACGTGCCAAGTTCAATGCCCATGCTGGTGCCACTTCCATCGTGAAGATGGTTTGCCCAGAAACTGTGGCTGTCACCAGTCAGAACCAGCAGGTCTGACGCCCCACTCGCTTTGCATGTATCGTAGAACACCTCACGCGCGGCGGGATAGCCATCCCAAGTATCGGTATAGAATGGCAACGCATGCTGGCCAAGCCAGGCAAGACGCTTGTGTGCCTCGAGCGACGCTTCGTCTGGCACCGGCAACACACCCAGCCCGACAACATCCGGAACCAGCGTGCGGGCCATCGGAATCTGGTTCCCGATCACGCGCCATGGCTGGCGCTTCGCGACAGAGCTGGAGAGCGCCTCCGAGATATCAGTCAATTCGGTTGGGGATATCATGTGACGCTCCGGATCACCAAGAACGGCCTTGCGGAAAGCTTCGTAGTCTTCTTCCGTGTTCAGCTTCGGGGCCCATTCAGCATAATCTACTTGCTTGCCGCGGGCGGTATGCCGGGTTTCGAGTGTCAGCAAGGTTGCAAGGTCACCGAACATATAGGACCGCCAGAATTGTGCGCGCGTGCGGCCGGCCTTCGGCTCACGAATGGGCATCCATTCATAGTAAGCCTGGATCGACGCTGCGCGGCGGTCTTTCCAGCTTCCTTCTGTTTCTGGCTGATGGTTCTGCGCGCCGCCCGTCCAGGGATTGTTTGCACTTTCATGATCATCCCAGCAGCAGATCAGTGGGTGCATGGCGTGCATTGCACGCGACCCGGCGTCCTGCTTGTACTGGGCGTGGCGCTGCCGGTAGTCAGCGAGCGTGATAATTTCATGCGGAGGGTTGTGGGGGCGCCCAATCACCGCGCCGGTTTCCTGACCCCAGCCGTCCGGACCGCCATACTCGTAAATATAGTCGCCCGTATGCAGGACGATATCGATCGCCGGATCGTGAGCGATTGCATCATAGGCATTGAAATAGCCAAACGGGTAATTCGAACAGGAAACGAGTGCAATGCCGAGGCTATCGAGGGCTCCGACAGGTAGCGTGCGGGTCCGGCCGGTGCGGGACACTTCGCCTTCTGCTTCGAAGCGATAATAGTAGGTCTGGCCCGGTTGAAGACCGTCGGCGATGACTTTCACCGTGTAGTCTGAGTCTGCCGAGGTCTGGTGGGAACCGTTCGCGATAAGCGAGTTGCCCTCCGGATCTTCATAGATGGCCCATGTTACATCCACGATCGGCGAACCGGTTGAGACGCGGGTCCAGATCACGACGCTCGTTGTCTCTGGATCACCGCTTGCGACGCCGTGCCGGAAAATGTCGGGGTCTGTAAAAGATGCACTCGTGTCCATAGCCTCAGGTGCGCCCTGCGTGGCGCATGCCGTCGAGAGTGCGGTGCTGGACAAGAGGGCCAGGGCTTGACGGCGATTGATCCGGGTCATGAACAATTCCTTTGTGTTGGCCTTATTGGCCCAGTTTCGGTGTCAGAAAAAACACGAAATTAATCGGAGAGGAAGGCGGCCTCTTCGAGACCGCCTTCGCTCAGATTTACGTCAGTCGGTTCCCTTAGAAATCGGCCGTTACGGTCAGGGCAACTGTGCGCGGTGCAGAAATCCAGGCCGCGTTGCCAGAGATACCGGCCAGCCAGTCCTGATCGAATACGTTATTTACTGTCAGGCGGAAATCGATGTTGGACAGGTCGTCCGAAAGAGCCGAGCCGGAGGCACCGAGATAGAGGTCGGTGTCGACATATGAGTCGGCTGTCCAGGTGTTCGACAAATTCACAAAGCGATCGCCAACCCATTTGGCAGAAGCGCCGCCATAGAAGTTGCCCTTGGTGAAATCAGCCGACAGAACAAACATGTCATCCGGGATACCCGGAACCTTGTTGCCGACAGCAATACCAGCGAGGCCATCAAGTACGCTGTCTCCAGTCCCAAGGATCTTTGCATCGTTGTGAGTATACGAACCGAAAAAGGTCAGGCTATCATTCAGCAGGAATTCACCCGCAAGTTCGACGCCGGTAGAGTCGATACCCCCGCCGTTTATGTAGCCGCCGTTCGAGGCTTCGAGATAGTCAATGCCTTCAACTGTGGCGGTTGGTGCGGGGAAGAGGCGGTTTTCAAAGGTCGTGTCGAAGTAAACCAGCGAGCCACGCAGGCGGCCGTTGGAATAGCGCAATCCGACTTCCGTGTTTTCTGAAGTTTCCGGATCGGGGATGCCTGCATCGACATTGATGACTTCAAGCACGCTGTCCGGGATTGCCTTGTAGTTCTCGGCATAGCCGACGAACATTTCCATGCCCGGCACGGCGCTCGGTGCCCAGGACGCGCCGCCAGAGAACAGGACGTCGGATTCGGAATCCAGCGTGAAGTTCTTGTCCGGGTTTTGCGGGTCGAAATTGTCAACACGATCGATCGAGTTGTTGAATTGCTTTACGCCTGCCCGGAACGTGAAGTCGCCGAACGAGACGACGTCTTCGACATACCATTTGAATGTGTTTTGCGGGAACTCGCGATCATACTGGACCCAGTATGCCAGACTATCGAACTCCGGCCCGACGCGGGAGTCGATGATGCGATGCCAGTCACGATATTCGTAGCGGGTACCGTCTTCATACCAGACACCGCCGCGGAGCATGTTCTCGAAGGCATCGAACGTCTTCGTCCACTCAATATCCGCCGTGATGCCGTAGCGTTCCCGCTGGTAATGCGTGTGGCGGTAGGATGAGACCGGAATCGCGTTGGCCGGGTAGCAGGCCGGATCGTAGGCTGCGTTCGAGGTGCCGCCATACGGGAAGGTCAGTGAAGACTGACAACCCGCTTCCGGAGACAAGGCAACGCCATTCGGATCGACAAAAAAGAGCTGACCGAGGAGCGAGCCGCCCATCACGCGCTCGCCGCCCAGAAACTCGCTTTCAGCGTTACCGGCGCCATCGTCGGTCACATTGACAAGGTAGGGCGGGGCCCAGTCGCCGCGGCCATCCATATTGTGCAGATAGACGCCGCCTTTGAGTTTCAGCCCTTCGGCAACTTCCTTTTCAGCCTTGAGATAGAGCAGGGAGTTTTCACGCAGCGTGCCCCAGACCTGGCGATAGGATTGATCCACATACGGAACGCCGGTCCAGTTCCCGATCAGACGGTCGGAATTCGGATCCGTTTGCCAGTCGGCCTCGGAGTACAGCTGGTCGTAGTTGTTCTCCGCGGCATCGTCGTAAGAAGCGTAAGCTGTCCAGTCGATATCGAAAAGAGTGCTGACAAGTTTCGCGGCATAGTGGTCGCGGCGGTTATCGGCAGAGCCTTCGATATGATCCGTCGCGGTCTGGCTGGAGACGGAGAACCAGGCTTTGGTCGTGTCGTTCAGGAAGGAACCCGTATCATATGCCAGATAAAAACGCTGAGCTTCAAAATCGCCGAGTGTGCCGGAAACACGTACGCGCTCTTCGTCTTCCGGATTGCGTGTCGTGAAGTTGATCGTGCCGCCGAGCGCATCATTCGAAAGAGAGGCGATATCGGCTGTGCCCTGAGAAACCTCAATGGCACCCGCATTCTGGGTATCGATGTAGCGGTTGGCCTTGGAGCCGCCGCCATAATTCGAACCGCCGTTCGGCAGGCCGTCAACGGTGATGCCGATCTGCTGCTCGCCGAGATTGTTCTGGAAACCGCGGACAGCGATTCCGGTCGACCAGTCATCAAAGCCGAACGTGTCGCCCTCCGAAACCAGCACGCCTGGAAGGTTGTCGACCTGAGCCAGGATAGAGCTGACGGGGGCTTGCTGCAGCGCCATGGCCTCCGTGCTTTCAGCGGAGGAATAGGTTTGCGCCTGGCCGATGATGACCACTGTATCCATTTCACGGCGCTGCTCGGCTTGGTCATTGGGTGCGGCGGAATCGGCGGACTGCGCGATGGCGCTCGTTGCATACAGAGCGAGGCTGGCAGAAGCCAGCAGGCTCATCTTAAACAAAGACATTGCTTGTTCTTCCCTTGAAAATACCCGCCGCATTCACCCCCATGAGTGCGCCGGAAGAAATCATCTTCATCTGTCGAGACTCGATGCTCGAACAGACCGGCCTGAGCTAGTGAGAGCGTGTGACCGGCACGTGACGGATTTCACTACTATTTTTGAATTCGCTCTGGCCGGGATGGTCGCGATGGGAAAAACCGTCATTGAAATGGCTGGTCAGTGACGCATTTGTGGATTTGAGCGCAACCATTCCGCTGTGAGGTATTGTAAGCACAACCGACCTTGAGACGGCGCGTCCTGACGCTTACGCTCCAGAATTGAGCCGGAACGCTTTCCGGCATTTCAAAACATCACCGGAGATGATTCAGCTTGCGGTCATGATGTGCGTTCGCTTCCCGCTGCCTTAGCGAAACGTCGAAGAACTGCTTCACGGTTGAGGGGGCAACATTTGTCTCGAGACAGTCCGTCACTGGTTGAATCGTTTCGGAATCTACTTTGCTCAGAAGGTCCGCAAACGCTGGTAAGCACGCTAGCGGTAAAGTCCGCAATCAAGATGGCACATGGATGGGACTTCGTGACGATCCGTAGGCGGACTCACTATCCCTGACGTGCGGTTGCCTCGTTGAACGAAAATATTCTGAGCAAAATGTACCAGTCGATGCTGTTACAGTTGTTTCAACAACCCTTCACGAATCCGTCGCGCTTCTTCTTCAAGAGCGCAGACAAACACGTGAAGGCACAACATGCAGGCCAAGCCATCCTGTCCGGACGACGTTGCTGTGTCCGGCACATTTTCAGATGCGGTGAACGGGCCTGTGCCGGATGGTGCACAGGACGATGAGACGGATCGCACGCGGTTCCTGAACCATCTGTTCCGCCAGCACTATGGAGAACTGGTCGGCCGGCTCAGAAAGATCCATGGGGCAGGCCCACCCGAACCGGAAGATCTGGCGCAGGCAGCGTTTTCCAAGCTCGCCGGGCTGGCAGATCTCGGCCGGATCCGCTCTCCAAGGGCCTTCCTTTTCCGGACGGCCATCAATCTGGGTCTGAATTCGAATGACAAGCTCCGGCGTGGGCGAAACTTCGTCAAAAGCCAGATGGACGGAAATATTTCCCCTGATGTGGAAGAAATCTCGCCTGAAACTGTCTTAATGGGAAAGCAGGATCTTGAGCGGGTTGCGCGCGCCATGCAGCAGCTGTCGCCCAAGCAGAAAGAGATCCTGTTGCGAAGCAGGTTCAAGGGGCAGACCTATGCAGAAATCAGGAAAGATACCGGTTGGAGCGAAGCGGATATTTCCCGCCAGCTCGCCCGTGTCATGGCTCTGCTCCAGGCCGGGCTGGATGGATAAGGCGTCGCAATGAAGAAGCCCGTAAAGCTGGTCCCACCCATGAAATCCGATTCCGAAAAGGTATCAGATGCCGAGGCACGTAGCTGGGTGCTGTATTTTGCATCCGGGGAGAGCGCGCCGGAGAAGGAGCAGGCCTTTGCCGCGTGGCTCGCCGCATCTCCTGACCATGGCGCCGCGTTCGAGCGCGCCCGGCGGCTGTGGGATGCGATCGCCGATGCCGATGGCGTAGAGGACATCCTCACGGACCAAAATAATATCAAACCGTTCCAGCCGCACCGGGGGATGTCGCGCCGCCTGTTGCTGGGCGGCGGTCTTGCCGCCAGTCTGGTCTGTACAGCCGGCATAGGTTTGCTGGCCCTTCAGCCAGCCCCGCCAGAAGCCATCCTGCTCTCCACCGCGCGGGGGGAGATCAAAACCTTCACCCTGTCCGATGGCAGCGAGATCACGCTTGGCGGCGACAGCCAGGTCCGCGGCGAACTCACCGCCAGGGCAAGAAACCTCCAACTGGCTAGCGGCAATGCCTATTTCGATATCGCGCGCGACGAAGGCCGGCCACTGACCGTCGATACAGGTAGTGTGCTGGTCCGCGTTTTGGGTACCCGGTTCGATATCAAGAAGCGGACGGGGCAGGTGTCTGTGTCTGTCGACAGCGGTCATGTCCGCGTTATGGCTGACGCCGCTGCACGTGACCTGCGCGCCGGAGACCGGATCGTCTCCACCGCTGCACTGCGGCTTGGCTCGGTCGAACCTTTCGATGCCGAGAAGGAATTGTCCTGGCGGTCCGGCCGGCTCTCTTTTGTCGATGCACCGCTCCGAGACATCGTTGCGGACTTGAACCAGTACAGCGACAGGCCGGTCAGGCTGGCGCCCGGCGCGCCGGCGGACCTACGCCTCACCCTGTCTTTCTCCATCCAGCAGATCGGTCAGGTCCTGGCCGGTCTGGACTCGGCCTATCCGATCGATGTGCGCGAGAGCGATACGGAAATCGTGATCTCAGAAGGACTCTGACGGCGCCTGCGATGAACCTTTTATGAAGTTCGCAGAATCGCTGAAACACGCCGCAGCCTGATCTGTCTTCCCCCTGACCACGCAGGCGCGTGGCGGCGGGTGTGAAGTTTCACCCCGCACGGTTCACTATGAGGGGAAAGTCATGAAAACTTCGATCAGCCTGCGCAAGGCACTCGTCCTGACAGCATCGGGTGCCGCCCTGTGCTTCAGCAATGCCGCGCTCGCCCAGACCGCAAATGAGCAGGACGATACCAGCGTCCAGGAGACCGTCATCATCACCGGTACGCGCGGTGCGCCGCGCACGGCCTTCGACAGCCTTGCGCCGGTAGATGTCATCTCCGAAAAAGCCATTGACCTGACGGCGTCCGACGAAGTCATGGACACGCTGTCCCAGCTCGTGCCGTCCTTCAATGTGAAACGCCTTCCGATGGCGGACGGTCAGGTTTTTGTCCGCCCGGCCAGCCTGCGCTCCCTCTCGGCGGACCACACGCTGGTCCTGATCAACGGCAAGCGCATGCACCGCTCTGCGCTGCTCGGCTCCAATGGCGCACAGGCGCCTGACCTGGCCCAGATCCCGTCCTACGCCATCAAGCAGATTGAAGTACTGCGCGACGGCGCATCAGCCCAGTACGGTTCCGATGCCATCGCCGGTGTGATCAATATCATCCTCGACGACGAAGCCGGCACGAACGCCTTTGCGCAGGCTGGCCAGTATTATGAAGGCGATGGCGAACAATACCGTATCGGCGTCCAGCAAGGATTTGAGTTCGACAATGGGTTCCTGAACCTGTCCGGCGAATACACCGATGCACAGCCGACCTCGCGGTCGCGCCAGCGAGCCGACGCGATCGCCCTGCAGGAGGCCTTTCCGGATCTGAAAGTTCCAAACCCGGTTCAGCACTGGGGACAGCCGGAGCGTCAGGCGTACCGCTTTGCCCTGAACGGCGCCTACGATTTCGCGAACACTCAGGCGTATGTGTTCAGCACTTATGGCTTCGGCACCGGCGTGACGGATTTCAACTGGCGTAACCCTCTGTCCACCAGTGCATTCGGCGACAGCGCGATCGATCCGGATTACGATCTTTCCGAAATCTATCCGACCGGTTTCACCCCGCGCTTTGGCCAGGACGACAATGACTTCTCTCTGACCGGCGGTCTGCGCAGCGCAGGGGATGGGGCATTCTCCTATGATCTCAGCGCCAGCTATGGCCGCAACCAGATCGAGTACTTCATGTATGACTCGATCAACGCCTCACTGGGTTCGGCCAGCCCGACCTCCTTCAATATCGGCACGCTGACCCAGACCGAACTCAACCTGAACGCCGACTTCGTTTACCTGGCCAGCCTCGACTTCCTGGCGGACGAGCTGACCTTCGCCTTCGGTGCCGAGCGCCGCAACGAGGAATATGAGATCGGTCAGGGCGAATATGCGTCATTCGCTGTCGGCCCTCTGGCTGCGGAGGGTTTTCCGTCCGGTTCCAATGGCTTCCCCGGGTTCTCGCCTGACCAGGCCGGTTCTTCGGATCAGACCAGCTACGCGGCGTATGTGGATGTCGAAGCTCCGGTCACGGATCGCTGGACTGTTGGCGGCGCCGTCCGTTACGAGGACTATTCCGAATTCGGTAGCAGCACGACCGGCAAGCTCTCGACCCGTTTCGAGCTGACGCCGGGCCTTGCCTTGCGTGCAACTGCATCCACCGGCTTCCGCGCACCGACGCCGGGCCAGCTCTTTTCTGAGCGGACGTCTCAGGGCCTCGACACGACAACGCTGAACATCTTCACCAGCGGCCGCTTCAGCCCGCAGGGTGCTGTGGCTGAAGTGATCA
Source organism: Hyphomonas sp. GM-8P (assembly GCF_003263315.1). Classification (NCBI taxonomy): domain Bacteria; kingdom Pseudomonadati; phylum Pseudomonadota; class Alphaproteobacteria; order Hyphomonadales; family Hyphomonadaceae; genus Hyphomonas; species Hyphomonas sp. GM-8P. The sequence continues at coordinate 123,432 of NZ_AWFE01000002.1, read as the reverse complement.
GCAAACGGGATGGAGTGAATATCCTTCCACTTGAACCAGAAGAGTCGGACAACATTACGGCCGGTCTTGCCTGGAACACCAATTTCGGGCTGACGGCGACGCTGGATATCTACCAGATCGACGTTACTAACCGTCTCAGCACCTCGGCCACCTTTGCGGTTACCGATGCGGAACGTGCCGAGTTTGCTGCGCTGGGCGTTGCGGGTGCGGAAAGCATCACGCGGGTCAACTTCTTCCAGAATGACTTCGACACGCGGACCAAGGGTCTCGACCTGGTCATGGCCTACAATTTCGCGTTCGGTCCGGGTGAAGTGAACCTTACAGGCGCCTATAACTACAACAAGACAGACGTGACCGGCGGCGATTTCGCAGCGAACACCACCTCGGCAGACCGGTTCGAGAAAGGGATCCCGGAGCACACCGCGAACCTGCAAGCGAACTATACGGTCGGCAACTGGGATATGTTCGGCCGGATGCGCTATTACGGCGAATGGCGGGACTATTCGGGCAATTCCACCGGCGACATCTTCCAGGATTTCGGTGCAATGGTGCTGTTCGATCTCGGCGCGACCTATCAGGTGAACGATAATCTGTCAGTCCGTGTGGGAGCTGAGAACGTTTTCGACCAATATCCGGACGAAGCGACCTATCAGGCGAGCCGGGGGCTGATTTATTCCCGGAATGCTCCCTATGATACCGATGGCGGCCAGTATTACCTCCGCCTCGATCTCAGCTTCTGATCTCGGGAAGAGATATGGACTTTACCAGACGACTGGTCATGAAGGGCGCCGCTGTTGCAGCGGCGTCCTTTGCGACAGAAACGGCCTGTACCGCTGCGCCGGTGCCGGCCTCTGCAGGGGAGCAGGCAGTGCAGGACATCGCGAGCGACGAAGCCTTCTGGCGTCCGATTGTGGCGCAATACGACGTCACGCCGAATGTGGTGAATTTCGAGAACGGCTATTGGGGCCTGATGGCGAAGCCCGTCCTGGAAGCTTTCGTCCGGAACACTGAAAAAGTGAACCGCAACAATTCCTGGTATGCCCGCCGGGACTATTATTCAGACATCCAGCCGATCCATGCGCGCATCGCCGGTTTCCTCGGTGCCGGGCAGGATGAGATCGTTTTCACCCGCAATGCTACAGAATCGCTGCAGGGCCTTGTCGGCGGCTATAACCGTCTAAAGCCGGGCGATGCGGTGATGTATTCCGATCTGGACTATGACTCCATCCAGACGGCGATGGACACCAAGGCCGAACGGGAGGGCGCTGAGGTTGTCCGCATCGTCATTCCGGAACCGGTCACTTATGAGGGACTGATAGACACCTACCGGCAGGCACTGGAAGCCAACCCGAAAGTGCGCCTCCTGTTGCTGACCCATATCAGCCACCGAACCGGCCTTATGATCCCCGTGCGCGAGATCGTTGAGATGGCGCGGGGCCATGGCGTCGACTGTATCGTCGATGCGGCCCATTCCTGGGGGCAGATCGATTTCCGCATGGAAGACCTCGGTGCCGATTTTGCCGGCTTCAACCTGCACAAATGGATCGGCGCGCCGATCGGGGCGGGCCTGATGTACATCCGCCGCGACCGGCTGACGGACATCTCGCCGGACATCTCCGAACGGCCCGAAGGCGTCGGCACGATCTATCACCGCATCCATACAGGCACCACGAATTTCGCGACGTTCCTGACTCTGAAAGACGCGCTCGATTTCCACGAGCTTGTCGGGCCGGCCCGCAAGGCGGCCCGCGTTGCTTACCTGCGTGACCTCTGGACCGAGGAAATGCGCGGCGATGACCGGATCGAGATCCTGACGCCGTCAGACCCGCGACTGCATGCCGCGATCACCTCCTTCCGTTTCAAGGGCAAGACGAGCGTCGACGACAACAAGGCCATCGTGAAGGCGCTGGTGGAGAAGCATGGCATCTTCACCGTCCACCGCACCGATGTGGCCAAAGGCGCCTGCGTACGCGTCACACCGACGCTCTACAACACGCCTGACCAGTGTTTTCAGCTTGTGCGGGCACTCCGTTCACTTTTGGCGGAAACCTGACGCCGGGCACCGGGCCAGACTGCGGCATTTGAGTTTCACCGGCGGAGGAATGGCCGTTGCGGGCGGCTATTGTCATCTGCCTGTCATCGCCATCGGCTTCTTAGGGGCGACTCCAACGCGGAATGCGAGGGCCTCCCCGAGGGACCAATGCGATCGGCCTGCCTGTTCCTGCTGACCTGCGTGGCCGCGGTGCTTCCCGCGGCGGCGCAGACCCATTCCCTGCGCGTACCGGTCATGCCGCTGGCGGACGCCGTCAACCTGCTTGCCGAGCAGGCCGACACCGTCATCATTGCAGAAGCGGCAGATCTGGCCGGCCGAAGTGCGGGGCCGTTGTCGGGCGACATGGAGGTGGGCGACGCGCTGGTGGCCCTGTTGTCCGGCACGTCCCTGAGTATCAGCCAGGATGCGAACGGGGTCTGGATCATCCGGCGCCAGCCGGCCAGCAAGACAGTGCCGCAGCGGACGCTTTCCGAAAGGGCCGCAATCCGTCCCGTCCGGCTGCCGCCACCGGCCATGGATCTGCCCCGCACTTATGACACGATCATCGTGACCGGCTCGCGGGCGGGCCTGCAAGCCTGGGAAAGCCTTTCGCCGGTCGACGTGCTGGACCAGACAGACCTCGCCGCGCCTGTCTCCGATGACTTCTCTGACGTGCTGGCAGACATCCTGCCCAGCTTTTTCGTCCAGCGTCGGCCGCTCAGCGATGGCGCCGTATTCGTGCGGCCGTACAGCATGCGGAACCTGTCTGCAGATCACACGCTGATCCTGGTTAACGGCAAGCGGCGCCACCGTTCCGCGATGCTGAACACAGGCGGATCCCAGTCGCCGGACCTTTCGAAGATCCCCACCAATGCCATAAAGCGCGTCGAAATCCTGCGCGACGGGGCGTCGGCGCAGTATGGTTCCGATGCGATTGCCGGTGTGATCAACATCATCACCCGCGATGACGCGCTGGCGGAAGGCTTCGCACAATATAGCCAGTATTATGGGGGCGACGGCGTCCAGAAACGCCTCGGCCTGGGCGGCGGGGGACGCGGACCTGAAGGCGGCTTCCGGCTCAGCCTTGACTATAGCGACGCCGCGCCGACGTCGCGCGCCCGCCAGCGCCTCGACGCTTTGCAATATCTGGCAGATCATCCGGATGCCGACATTGCCGATCCGGTCCAGAAATGGGGCCAGCCGGAGCGGGAGGATATCCGCGCTTTGCTAACAGCGGAACGGGAAACCGACTTTGGCAAGCTCTACACCCTCGTCAGTGCGAGCAGAGGGCAGGGCGTGAGCGACTTCAACTGGCGCAGCCCCGCCACGCCCAGCGTCTATGCGGCCAGCGCTGCCTTCGGCGACTGGTCGCTGATCGACATCTATCCCAACGGGTTCACCCCACAATTCGGGCAGGAGGAGCACGATGTGTCCGCCACGTTCGGCCTGAAAGGTGTCTCGGCAAGCGGCCTGACTTATGATGTCAGTGCCGGGGTCAATGAGAACAGAATAGACTATTTTCTCTACGACACAATCAATGCGTCCATGGGGCCGCACAGTCCGACGCAGTTCGATGCGGGCGGCCTGCGACAGCAGGAATTCAATCTGAATGCAGATTTTCAAACGAGACTCGCTGCGCCGCCATCCTTCGCCCGGCCAGTCAATCTCGCCTTCGGCCTGGAACGGCGTCTGGAACGCTACTCTATCGCGGCGGGCGATCCGGCGTCCTATGAAATCGGTCCCGGTGCGGTGGACGGCCTGACGTCCGGTTCGAACGGGTTTCCGGGCTACACGCAGGAACAGGCGAAGACATATGACCAGACCAACTGGGCCGCCTATGCCGATGCGGAGGCAAATCCCGGTGAGCGCAGCCAGCTGGGCATTGCAATCCGCTTCGAGGAGTTCGACACATTCGGGAGCCGCCTGAACGGCAAACTGTCGTATCGCCGGGATGTGTTGGTAGGCCTTGCCCTCCGCGCCACAGTCTCAACCGGCTTAAAGGCCCCGACCCCGGCGCAACTCTATTCAGAACGGACATCGCAAGGCGTCGCCCCGGACACGCTGGACGTCTTCACCAATGGCCGCTTCAGCCCTACAGGTCCCGTTGCAGACATCCTGAACGAGCGGGCAGATGCCGTCATCTCGCCTCTGAAGCCGGAAACCTCCGTCAATTTGTCTGCCGGGCTGGTGCTCCGGCCAATGGAGGGCCTCGTCGCCAGCGCCGACGTCTACAGGACAGAAGTTCGTGACCGGATATTTACATCTGAAGGCTATACGCTCGACCCGGCCGAGCGTTTGTGTCTTGCGGTCCTGGGGGTGCCGGGCGGGGAAAGCATTTCGGAGGTCAGCTTCTATCAGAACAGTTTCGACACGCGGACGTCCGGTATCGATCTGGTTCTGGACTATGACCGGCGACTGGCAGGCGGCGATCTCACCCTTGGCCTGTCGTTCAATTACAATAATACCGACGTGCTGAATTCCGACTTCGCCGGCAGTCCGTCGCGGGTCGACCGGTTCGAACGGCTCTATCCCCGTTTCTCGACCCATGCGTCTGCGGGCTTGCGGAGAGGCGCGCTGTCTTTCGAGACACGGCTGAGATGGATCGGCCCCTGGGTAGACTATACCAATCAGGACGCCGATTTTATTCAGGAGTTCGGCTCGGAACTTTTCGTCGATGCGAGTATGTCGGTCGAGCTCAACGACACGTTGACCCTGCGTTTCGGCTTAGAAAACCTGTTCAACGAATATCCGGATGAGGCCGTGCTGGAAGTCAGCAAGGGGCTGATCTATTCCCGCAATGCGCCTTATGACACGGATGGCGGCCAGTTTTACGTGCGGCTTAACGCGCGCTTCTAATCACAAGACCAGTCTCGGGTATGGTCAGATTAAATGGGCTTGACCCCGCTTCAATCATCAAAGGAATATCGAGAGCAGTGCCAGGTTCAATTGCTTACGCGACGCCGTCCAAAATCACCAACTGCGCATCGCTAACTTTTCCTGTCGGACAGCTGGCCAATGTTGCGCCAAGCCGAGGCAGGTCTCACGTCATAGCCGGGGCCCGGACAATCGCCGCAATCGTTTGTACAAAATGTTCCAAAATGCGTGAATTCGACCAGGTGGAGTGCGCGCGGCTGGAGTCTGCGAGGCGGGTTTCGCGCGCGGAAAGAACACCGCCAAGATAAGCCTCGATGAACACGATCCGTTCGGTCTGGTCACGTTTGGGCAGATGAGCCATCGCGCCGCGCAACAATTCGATGCATCGCTGATAACCGGTATTCCATCGGTCTTCGAGCGCGCTCATGAACAGATCCCGGTGAGCCATTGAGAAGAGAACAACGAAGCGGTTGTAGCATTCTTCCTCGCCAGGCGGCGCCAGATCGATGGAAGGGTAGACGAGGATTCGGATGATTTCTTCCAGATCAGGCTGACGGCCTGCGCCAAGGAGGGCGTCCAGCGCCTCGTTACGCCTGACATCGATCAGGCTCGCGCCATCCACGACGAGAATTCTGATTAATTCAGCCTTCGATCCGAAATGATAGCCGACGGCGCCGTGGTTCTTTTGCCCGGCAGCGGCAGCGATTTCGCGGACGGTCACGCCATCGACACCGCGTTCGGCAAACAGTTTCAGCGCCGCGCGCTTCAGCGCGTCGACGGCATCACTCTCACTTTTTTCATGCAAGCGGACCATAGGGAAGGCTTGCAATCTGACCGCCTCCGCGTCAAGCATATTATCCAATTGATTTAATCGGGAGGATTAATTGGACGCGCCGGTAGACTTGGAGACACTCGCCGGATGGATGGATAGCCAGGGGCTGGGAAGCGGTTCGATCGAGCAGGTCGAACGCCTGGCTGGTGGTACCCAGAACATCTTGCTGAAGTTTCAGCGGTCCGGCCGGACCTACGTGCTGCGCCGTCCGCCTCCTGTCCTGCGTGCCAATTCCAACGAAACGATGCGTAGGGAAGCGCGTGTGCTGGCAGCCTTGAGCGGAACTGGCGTGCCCCATCCGGGACTTATCGCTGCGTGCGAGGATGAAGCCGTGCTCGGCGCGGCGTTCTACCTGATGGAACCTGTCGATGGGTTCAATGCAACACAGGGACTGCCCGATCCGTTCGCGAGTTCGCCTGATCTGCGCCACCAGATGGGTCTCTCGCTGGTCGACGGGATCGCGGCACTGGGCGCGGTGGATTATGTCGCTGTCGGGCTGACGGGCCTGGGCAAGCCGGAGAACTATCTGGAACGCCAGGTCAGCCGCTGGAAAGCCCAGCTCGAAAGCTACGCCGAAATTCCGGAATGGGATGGCCGCAAGGATCTGCAGGGTGTCAACCGTATCGGCGACTGGTTGGACGAGCACAGACCATCCGGGTTTCGCGCTGGCATTATTCATGGCGACTATCACCTTGCCAATGTCATGTTCCGGTTCGACGCGCCAAAGCTGGCTGCCATCGTCGATTGGGAACTGACGACCATCGGTGATCCGCTTCTGGATCTTGGGTGGCTTCTGGCAACCTGGCCTGAGGAGAGCGACCGATCCGATGCCGGAACAGTTGCTGTCCAGCCTTGGGAAGGCTTCCCGACTACCGAAGAACTCGTGGCACGCTATGCGTCTCAATCTGACAGGGACCTTTCAGGCATTCACTGGTACGGCGTCCTTGCCTGCTACAAGCTGGGGATCATTCTGGAAGGCACCTATGCGCGCGCCTGCGCCGGCAAGGCGCCAAAGGCGACAGGCGACGATTTGCACAGACGAACCATATGGCTGCTCGAACGCGCACTGCGCTGGATCAGCTGAGTACGGACAAAACCCTGGAGGAATTAAGATGCTGTTTGAGCATAGCCAGAAGACCAAGGACCTGATCGCGCGCGTTGAGGCCTTCTTCGACAAATATGTCTACCCGACCGAAGAGGAATACCATGCCTGGGATGAAGACCCCGCGAACCTCTGGAAACGCTGGCCCGGCATCGATAAGATCAAGGATCATGCGAAAGCCGAAGGCCTGTGGAACCTGTTCCTGCCAGAGGAATACGGCGAATACAGCGCCGGCCTCACCAATATGGAATACGCGCCGCTTGCCGAGATCATGGGCCGGGTGCCGCACTCGTCGGAATTCTTCAACTGTTCGGCTCCCGACACAGGAAACATGGAAGTGTTGGCGAAATACGGTTCCCCCGCACAGAAGGAAAAGTGGCTGAAACCTCTGCTCGCTGGCGAGATCCGCTCCGCTTATGTGATGACTGAGCCGCAAGTTGCTTCTTCAGATGCAACCAATCTTGAACTCACCATCCTCCCGGATGGCGACGATTACGTCATCAACGGCCGGAAGTGGTGGATTTCGGGCGCGATGAATCCGAACTGCAAGATCTGGATCGTCATGGGTAAGACGCTACTGGACAATCCACGCCACCAACAACACTCGCAAATTCTGGTGGAGCCAGACACGCCCGGCATCACTATCGTACGCCACTTGACTGTTTTCGGTTCAAAGAACTCGCCCGGTGGGGAATGCGAGCTGCGTTTCGAGAATGTCCGCGTCCCGAAGGAAAACATGATCCTCGGCGAAGGGCGTGGATTTGAAATCGCACAGGGACGCCTCGGCCCTGGCCGGATCCATCATTGTATGCGCTCCATCGGTCAGGCGCAGCGTGCCTTGGAAATTATGTCCCGCCGCGTCGAGAACCGGGTGGCGTTCGGCAAGAAGCTCGCTGACCAGAGTTCTATCCGCCAGGACATCGCGCGCAGCTTCTGCGAGATCGAGATGGCACGCCTTCTGACGCTAAAGGCCGCCGACGCCATGGATCGTTTCGGTAACAAGGATGCCAAGGACCTGATCGCCGCCATCAAGGTCGTCGCGCCACAGATGGCACAAACTGTATGCGATCGCGCAATCCAGGCGCATGGCGGCATGGGGGTTAGCGACGATACACCGGTCGCACGCTTCTTCACGCTAAACCGGTTCCTTCGCATCGCTGACGGCCCGGACGAGGTCCACATGTCCCAGCTCGGCAAGCTGAAGATCCGCGAATACAACGCCATGCCTGTCCGCTGATCAGGGGAACAAACGCGTCATGAAAGCACTCGTCTATCGCGGGCCGAAAGAGATCGGCTTTGAATCCATGCCTGACCCGATCATCGAAGATGACCGCGATGCGATCATCAAGGTCGATAAATGCTCCATCTGCGGCAGTGACCTGCACATCTATCACGGGGAAACCTTCTCGGAGGATGTCGGATACTGCGTCGGCCATGAAGCCGTCGGAGAAGTGGTCGAGATCGGACGTTCCGTTCGCCAGCTGAAGGTTGGTGACAAGGTCATGATTTCCGCAGCGGTCGGGTGTGGTCAGTGCCGCTCCTGCCTCGCCGGCAATGTCGTCAATTGTGAAACGAATTCCGGCCGCTGCTACGGACTCTCTAGCGCGCTACAGGGGTGCCAGGCAGAGGGCGTGCGCGTTCCCGCGGCCGACTTCAACGCAGCGCGCATTCCGGAGGGCGTCACCGCGGAGCAGGCGCTGATGCTGACGGATGCCCTGGCGACCGCTTGGTTCGGCGCCCGCAATGCCGACATCGCGCACGGTGCAACGGTTGCGGTGGTTGGGCTCGGCCCGATCGGCCTGATGGCCGCGGAGGGTGCGCTGGCCATGGGCGCAGCCAGCGTATTCGGCATCGATCTTGTCGAAGAACGCCGGGCCATGGGACGCGCCATCGGACTGGAAACCCCAGACCCCGCCGAGGCCAAGGAGTATATCCGCGAGGCCACGCATGGCCGGATGTGTGACAGTGTGATCGAGGCGGTGGGGCATTCCGCGACGATCCGCGCGGCGCTCGGACTGGCCGGGCGCCGCGGCACGGTGTCAGTCATCGGAGTCAACCAGGACCGGTCCATGGACTTCCCTATGGCAAAGGCATTCGCGATGGGGCTGACCTTCCGGATCGGGACTTGTTCAGTGCCACAGGAATGGCCGGAACTCGTTCCTCTGATCCAGTCCGGCCGGATCAAGCCCGAGCGCTATATCAGTCACACGCTGGACCTGTCGGAAGGCGCGCATGCCTACGATCTGTTTGACCGTCGCGCGGAAGGGGCCATGAAGATGGTGCTGGATATCTGATCCACATGCGAGGCGGGATTGTTTGAGCGAGCAGGTCTCAATTCGACGACACGCATCAGGGGCTGTCGCGAGCGACAGCCCCTCCGCCAATCCTCTTGCACGTTCCGGTGGGGTGTGTGAGCGTGTCCGAGAAGATCGGCAAGCTTGCCTATTGTCCGCTGCCAAAGCGGTAGGTCAGGCTCACGCCATAGGTGCGCGGATCGCCATAGACCAGCTCATCGAAGCCGAAGTCAGAGACATCAAACGCATCGACGATGTACTCTTCGTCAGTCAGATTCTTGACGAAGACCGCCAGTTCCCAGCGATTGTCATCAGGCCGAAGTGCCAGTCGGGCATTCGCGATCCAGTAAGCATCCTGGCCGATCCGGGAAGTGTTTTGCGTGTCGAAGTACTGGTCGCCTGTATACGCTGCATCCGCGCTGGCCACGAGACCGAGATCACCCCAGACGGGACCTGTCTCGTAGCGACTGCGGGCGACGAGACTCCATTCGGGGGCTGCAACCATCGTGTTGCCCGAGAAGTCCTGGCCAATCGGTGTCACGAAATCCATATACTCAGCATCCAGATATGTCCCGGCCAAGGACAACTCGAGGCCCGTCACCGGCACCGAGGTTACGTCGAACTCGAATCCCTTGATTTCCGCCTTTTCTGCATTGAACAGGGTTTGCGTCGGTACTGCGCCAGGCGCGAGGCCGAAGACTTGCAGGTCTGAGTAATCATAGAAGAACGCCGAAGCATTGGCCCGCAGAGTCTGATTGAACCATTCCGACTTTACGCCGACTTCATAAGCCATGAGTTTTTCAGGCTCAACAACTGAAGCTTCGATTGGGTCTGACGTCGCGCCGGTATTGAAGCCGCCACTCTTGAAGCCGCGTGATACGGATCCGAAGACCATCACGTCATCACTGACATCATAAGAGAGGGCGGCCCGGAAGGTGGGTTCCTCGAAGGAGAGTTTGTCCGTTGGGAAGAACGAAGTGTCCAGCAGGATGGCGTAGACCGGCATATCACCATCCAAAGATACTGCATCGACCGGTCCCGCATAGGCGACGTGATCCAGTGTGCGCTCTTCCCAGGTGAAACGTGCGCCGAGTGTCGCCGTCAGCCGGTCTGTCAGGTCATAGTCAGATTGGGCGAACACTGCGAACGTGTTTGTCTTCTGGGTATAGAAGCGATCAGTCCGCAGAATGTAATTCACCGCGTCGAAATATGCCGTTCCGGGTGTCGGGCTGGCATCGGCGAGCAGCTCGAAGGAGTCCTGCCCAGTCAGTTCATCCTGAAGGTAGAACGCGCCCAGGATCAGGCTCATCGGTCCTTCCCAGTCGGACGCCAGACGAAGCTCCTGGCTGAACTGTTCTGAGCCGTCATTGATGTGTTCTTCGACCAAGCGGTAGGGCGAAGCATCCACCTCCAGTATCGCTTCACGGTTGGTATCGAGGTATCCGGTGACGGACGTCAGTTCCCAGCTGCCGAGATCCCATTCCACCTGAAGATTTGCGGTAAACGCCTCGACTTCCTCCGGCGTATCCTTGAGGTTCTCGGCGCCCGAATAGGGATCTGGATCGTCAGTATAGCCGAATGCATCGGCGCATACGGCCGCACCGCGGCCACCACAGACACTGTCATAATCGCTGAGACCATACTCGAACGTCGAGTAGTTGATCAGACCCTGACTTTCATAGGAGCGCGAGGTTGCGTTGCTCTTGCCATATTCGATCTTGCCGAGGACGCTCAGATCTGCAGTTGGTTCAAACAGCATCTGCAGGCGTCCGGCCTGGAAATCGACATCGTTTTTCTCTGCGCTAGTCCCATCGGGGAACGAAATATCGCGTGTGCCGTCCCGCGTGTTTGACACGCCGGAAATACGGAAAGCGAGTTTGTCGCTCACCGGAAGGGTCACCGCGCCCTCAACGTCGAGTTGGTTGAACAGGCCATACGTGGCGCTCAAGTACCCGCCCGGCTCAAAGCTTGGCTTTTTTGTGTGAACGCTCAGCACGCCACCGGTTGTGTTGCGGCCATAGAGAGTCCCCTGAGGGCCTTTGAGAACTTCAACGCGATCAAGATCGAACAGCTGAAAAAGCTGGCCGGTTGTTGAATTGTAGAACATGTCGTCAATCATGACGCCGATGGCGCCACTATTGGCCGGATTGAAATCATTGATGCCGACGCCCCGGATGAAGATCGTCGGATTGGAGGCGGAAAAGGAAGACTTGATCTGAAGCCCGGGTACCTGCTGGGCGAGGTCCTCGCTTGTGCGATAATCTCCCTCGCTTAACATACGTTCGTCTACGGATGTGACCGTCACCGGCACATCCTGCTGCGAGGCTTCGCGGCGCTCGGCTGTCACTTGAACCGTTTGCAGGATGCGGCTGCGTCCATCCTGCTGGTCTGCATCTTGTGCCATGGCCGGGGCTGCCATTGATACGACAAGTGTGGACGCAGCCCCTGCCATGAGGGGCAATCGTTGGATGGGCATCATGCTGTTCTCCCGCATATTATTGAGTTTTATGAATTGTTGACTGAACCAAAGGGTCAGAAGGGCAAATCTTCAGGTTTCGTTTGAACGAAGACGCTCTTTTTCTGAGTGTACTCATCGAGCACGTCCCAACCGTTCTCGCGGCCTATGCCTGACTGCTTGTAACCGCCGAACGGAATTTGCATTGGCATCGCCTGGTAGGTGTTGACCCAGAACATGCCGGTCTGAACGTTTGCGGCGACCCGGTGAGCGCGGGTCAGGTCCTTTGTGACAACGCCGCCAGCCAGGCCATAATCCGACCGGTTCGCGCGGGCGACGACTTCGTCCTCGGTCTCAAATTTAAGGACGGTCATGACGGGGCCGAAGATTTCCTCACGGACATGCTCCATGTCGTCCGTGCTGTCGGCGATGACTGTAGGAGCATAGAAGGCGCCATTCTCGTGGCCCGGCACGTCAACGCGATGCCCTCCACAAACGACCTTCGCGCCAGCATCCCGGGCGCGATCCACAAACCCGCTTACAACATCGAGGTGGTCGAGCGAGATCAGAGATCCGACCTGGGTTTCCGGATCGGCGGGAGAACCAATTTTCAGAGCTGTCGTCCGTTTTATGATTTCTTCCAGGACAGCGTCGTGAATGCTGGTGTGAATGAAGACGCGTGTGCCGTTTGCGCATATTTCGCCTTGGGTCAGGAAATTTGCATACATGGCGAGCCGCGCAGCATGTTCCGGTTCGGCATCCTCAAAGATGATCAGAGGAGATTTGCCTCCCAGTTCGAGGGAAACTTCTTTCAAGCGGGGGGAGGCCGCCTCCATCACTTTGCGCCCCGTGGGCGCGCTTCCAGTGAGTGATACTTTTGCAATGGCCGGGTGTGCCGCCAGGGCTGCGCCGGGGGTCCGTTCTCCCTGCAGCACATTGAACACACCGGCTGGCAAGCCGGCCTCGCAGTAGATTTCTGCGAGGTGAACGGCATTGATCGGGGTAAGTTCCGATGGTTTGAAGATCATCGCATTGCCAGCGGCGAGCGCAGGAGCGGACTTCCAGCAGGCAATCTGCAGCGGGTAGTTCCAGGCGCCAATACCTGCACAAACACCGAGCGGCTCACGCCGGGTGTAGTAGAAGCCGTATCCGAAGTCCTGGTATTCTCCGGCAATACTGCCAGCGAGATTGGCGTAGTGTTCCAGGGCATCTGCGCCGGTCTGCACGTCCACGGACAGAGCTTCGCCAATTGGCTTGCCGGTGTCTTCCATCTCAATGTGGGCGAGCTTGTCATTGCGTTCCCGCAAAAGGTCGGCGGCTTTGCGCAGAATGCGTCCGCGTTGCTCGGCTGGCGTGGCGGCCCAGTCCTTCTGGGCCCGCGTTGCAGAGGCGACGGCTGTTTCTATCTGGTCCGGACTGGCTTCGCGGAACCGGCCGATCTCTTCACCCGTTGCGGGGTTTCGGCAGATGAACTCTGCCTCGCCTTCGCCGGCCACACGTTTGCCGTCGATGAACAAGTCTATGGCGTAGCTCACGTCGTGCTTCCTTTTTCCTTGCGGATCAGTGATGGGTGAATTAGTGCTCCAAAAAATAACTGCACATACAATTACATTTTGTCAATTGCGTGTGCCGGGACACATATTGAAAGAGCCGGTTGAAGACCAAAATACCGGCAAGCAAGCATTCAGGAGTGTGGAGTCATGCGCATCGGATTTATCGGTCTTGGAAATATGGGGGCCAACATGGCGATGGTGCTCTTGCGTTCCGGATTGCAGCTCAAGGTGCATGACATCGACAAGGCCCGCGCCAACCAGCACATTGATAGCGGTGCCAGTTGGGCCGAGACGCCTGCGGATTGTGCGAAGGGTGTCGACATCCTGATAACTTCGCTGCCCAAGCCTGATGTGGTCGACCAGGTCATGCGGGGCGAAAATGGTGTTTTCGAGGGACTGGATGCCGGTACAATCTGGGTGGATACGACCACAAATGATGCTGAGCTTGTGATCGAGCTGGCCGGGTTTGCAGGCCAGATGGGTGTGAAGACAGTTGATTCGCCCGTGACTGGCGCGGTCGATGGGGCACGTCGAGGGGAATTGACCTTGTTTGCCGGCGGAGAAGAGGAAGTTCTTGATGTGTGCGAACCCGTCCTCTCGCGCATGGGGCGGGTCATCCGCTGCGGACAACTTGGCACTGGCAATGCGGTGAAGCTGGTGACCAATTATCTCTGGTTCACGCATGCCGCAGTTATCGGAGAAGGGCTGATGCTCGGGCGCCGCGCCGGTGTGCCGCTGGGCGTCCTGTGGGATGCCATCAAGGACAGTGTCGGCGACAGTTTTGTGGCCCGCCACGATGCACCCTCGATCTTTGCGGGCCATTACGATCCTTCGTTTACGCTGGATCTTTGCCTGAAAGACCTGCGCCTATGTGCAGCGCTCGCCGAGCGGGGCGGGGTTCCGACCCCGATCGGTGCACGTGTGCAGGAAAGATTTGCCGCTGCAGCTGAAGCCTATGGTGGCGGTGTTGGCGAATTGCACGTTGCCAAGCTGATCGAAGATGCCGTGGGTGAGGATCTTCGCCTGGAAGGTGACTGGCCACCGCACTGGGAGGCCTGATCCCTATCCGACAAGTCGTGTGTCCAGACAGCCTTGCGCGATCTCGTTCGCGATAAAGGGGGTGAGCTCAGAACCGCGTTGTGCGTGTGCGATCCAGAGGCCGTCAATTATCAGCGAGATTTCAAGAATGAGAGCCTCGGCTTCTTCCGGTGCCATAAGCCTCATCGCATAACGCCTGACGCTGCGATGCAGGAGACGCTCGCTCAATTGCTCAATTCGGGCGAAGGCCGGATAGGACTGTGCGTGAGCCCAGAAATGCAGCCATACGGTGCAGAATTGCGAATTGAAGAGTGAGGGGGCAAACTTCGACGAGATAACGGCTTTCAGGCATTCTGAATCGCTATTGGCAGTTGCGAGGGCCCGGCGCTCTTCAGTCAGGACAAGCTTCAGCAAGTAGCGCATTGTCGCCTCGAAGAGGTCGCGCTTGTTGTCGAAATGACGATAGATTGAACCGCTTGTCAGATCGGCTTCTGCTGCAATCCGCTGGATAGTCGATTGAGCGTAACCGTATTTGTTGACGCAGTTGACCGTTGCCTCAATCAGGCTCTGCTTGCGCTGCAGTTTTTTCTCGGCCCGTCCCATCGCGCTCAGCCTCCATTCGTCAGTGAATCGAGGCGACGTTCCAGATAGCTGAAGACGATGTCTCGCGCGGCTTCAGGCGTGATGGCGTCGTCATTCTGCGCTTTGCGAATCCACAACCCATCGACCATGGCGACCAGTTCGCGAACGATCTGCTCAGCGTCTTTCCGTTTTAGGAGTTTGCCGAGGGCATCGAGCAGGTTGCGATGGAAGCGACGGGCATTGATACGTTCCAGCCGGGCGAGCTCTTCAGATCGGGCCGTTTCCGACCAGAATTGCAGCCAGACGAAACAGTTCCGATGGCTGAAGAGTGGTTCCGACAAATTTGCATGAATGATGGCATGCGCCCGCGCGAGTGGCGTGTCTGCATCGCCGAGTTCACTGACAAGAGTGTCGCTGATATCGGACATGAGCTGGCGCATGGCTGCGGCAAACAACTCTTCCTTTGACCCGAAATGATAGTGGATGTTGCCAGCGGAGAGACCTGCCTCTTCGGCAATCCGCTGTGCCGTCGCCTCATGGAAACCATGCTTGTAGATCGCCGAAATAGTCGCGTCGACCAGATGTCTCTGGCTTTGCTCACGATGGCGGCGTTGGCGTTGCGGTGTCGTCATGCTTCCTGACTGGCTCGAAGAGTGGAGCGCCTTTTCAATAGGCCTCTGAAGTTTAAATGAAAAGTATGTGCCAGTTGGGCGGGGCACACCAGAATGGCTATCAAAAAGTAATTGCACAACCATTTACATTATTGCGAATAGTTTGAGAGTGTATATGGTGCGGGTGGTGTTTTATCTGGAGAGAAGCGAATGGGAGCGACCGTAAAGCAGCTATCAGGCGAATCCTCTGGCGAAGTGATTAGCCAAGTGCTCGACGAAGATGGCGTTGTTATCGTCAAAGACTTTTTTCCGCCAGACGTGGTGAAGTCTCTCAATGATGAGCTTGAGCCGTATATCGAGGCCTGCAAGCCTCGAGAACAAAAGAACATGTATGACGACTTCCTTGGTGCCTACACCGTCCGTCTTCACGGTATCGCAGCGAAGGCAAGAAGCTTTGCTCCTGTGCTGGCCGACGCGCGCATTATGTCGATCATGGATCAGCAATTGAGGCCGCACTGCACAGACTACCGTCTGAGCGCTGCTGAGCTGATCGAAATTCGCGGGGGGGAGACAGCGCAGCCGATTCACCGGGATGACGATTCCTGGCCTCGCACAGCCCAGGCCGCTGCCCCCCTGGTTATCAATGTGATGATAGCGTTAAGTGATTACACCATTGAGAACGGGGCCACGGTCGTCGTGCCGGGTAGCCATAAATGGGACCGGGCGCGCGAACCCCAGCCTGATGAGATAACACAAGCTGTCATGTCTCCGGGGTCAGTCGCGATGTTTGCGGGACAAACCCTGCATGGGGGCGGAAAGAATGTCAGCGGCGTACCGCGCCGTGGATTGTCTGTATCCTACTGTCACGGCTGGCTGGTGCCTGTAGAGAACAGCTGGCTCGGAATTCCACTGGAGAAGGTCCGTGAGCTGCCGAAGCGTGCTCAAAGCCTACTTGGTTATGACCTCTATGACGGTACCAGCCGCGGTGGAGGGATTATTAATATGTACGAAGTCGGAAGTCCCAGAGCGCTTCTGGACGAGTAAGCATGACACAAGCACTTGAAATCGGCACCGCTGACTACATTGTGGTCGGGGCAGGGTCGGCGGGGTGCGTTCTGGCGAACCGCCTTTCCGCATGCGGGAGTCATGAGGTCGCGCTGCTGGAATATGGCGGTTCAGACTTTGGACCTTTCATTCAAATGCCGGCCGCGCTGTCCTATCCCATGAATATGAAGCGTTATGACTGGGGCTATCGCAGTGAGCCGGAGCCGTTTCTTGGTGGCCGAAGGTTGGCGACCCCGCGTGGCAAGGTCTTGGGAGGGTCTTCCTCCATAAACGGTCTGGTCTACATTCGAGGAAATTCCAGGGATTTTGATGCTTGGGAAGCGAAAGGCGCAAAGAACTGGAGCGGTCGGCATGTGGCGCCATACTTCCGTCGCCTTGAGAATGTGGAGGGCGCCGATCCAACCATTCGCGGGACGGATGGTCCCTTGCATGTAACAGTCCCCTCGCAGGAACACGCCCTCGATCAGGCCTTTATGTCAGCGGCCCAGGAAGCTGGCTTTCGAAAGACAGACGATTGCAATGGTCTTCAACAGGAAGGCTTCGGCCCAATGGACCAGACCATCTGGAAAGGTCAGCGCTGGTCCGCAGCAAACGCGTATCTGAAGCCGGCGCGGGAACGGGAGAACCTCACGCTCTATCGAGGGCTGGCTTGCAAAATTCTCTGGAAGGGCGACCGGGCAATAGGGGTGGAACTGCTTCGCAGTGGAAAGCGCCGTGTGCTGATGGCGCGGCGGGAAGTCATTCTCAGTGCGTCTGTATTCAATTCCGCGAAATTGCTCATGTTGTCCGGTGTTGGTTCGGCGGAAGAACTCAGCCATTTCGGGATCGGCCTTGTGAGCGAACGCCCGGGCGTTGGCAAAAATCTGCAGGACCATCTTGAGATCTATCTGCAGACTCGCTGCAACCAGCCAATCACGCTGCGCCGGTACATGAACCCGGTGAGCAAGGGGTTGGCAGGGCTGCAATGGCTGCTGACGCGTACCGGGATTGGGGCGAGTAACCACTTTGAAACAGCGGGATTTGTTCGCCTGGATGACAATGCAGATTATCCCGATGCGCAGTATCATTTCCTGCCAGCGGCTATTCGATACGATGGCAGCCAACCTGTAAGTGCTCACGGCTTTCAGGCCCATATCGGGCCTGGACGGACGGCCGCGAGGGGGCAAGTGCGTCTTGCCTCCGCTGATCCGACGGCGCCGCCGTCGATACAGTTCAACTATATGTCTCATGAGAGTGACTGGAAGGCTTTCCGGTCTTGTGTGCGCCTCACCCGAGAGATCTTCTCGCAACCCGCCTTGAGGGCTTTCAGTGATGGGGAAATCACGCCTGGCCTGGAATGTATGAGCGATGACGATATCGATGCGTTCGTCGCGCGGGAGGTCGAAAGCGCTTACCATCCATGCGGTACCTGCCGGATGGGCAGGGAAGATGATCCACAAGCGGTCGTGGATCCGGAATGCAGGGTGATCGGTGTGGACGGGTTGCGAGTTGTCGATTCGTCCGTGTTTCCAAATATCACCAATGGCAACATCAACGCACCAACGCTGATGCTTGCGGAAAAGGCGGCTGATCTTATTCTGGGCAAGACTCCCCTCCCGCCGGATGCTGCCTGATGGCTGAATCTGTTGAATTAGTAACACAACCGTCCATTGCCCCGAATCGAGGTGACGTCATCGCGGCAATCCTCGTCGGCGGGATTGGGGTTACGCAGGTTGTTGCCATGCCTTTGTTGGCGAACCTCGTGGCTGAAACGCATCACGTTTCTGGTGTTGAGTCAGGCCTCGTAGGGTTGGCCAATCTCTTGGGCACAGCCATAGGGTCTTTGTTTGTAACGGTGTGGCTTGGCCGACTGCCCATTCGGATGGTGTCCTTTCTTGCAGCTATTCTGGCGTGTGTGGCTCAGTTTTCCGTTGCGTTGATGCCAGGCTTTCATGGTGCCGTAGCAATGGAGGCGCTCGCCGGGTTTGGAGCGGGGATTCTTCTGGCATTGTCTGCCGCCATCGTTGGTGCTTCCAGCAATGCTGACCGTGGTTTCGCTTTTATCCTAACCTTGCAGGCGGTAGTCGCCGTGATTGTATTGCTGGGTATACCCGCCTTTGCGAATGTATCGACTTTGGTGCCCGTGGTCGCTTTTCTTGCGGCGGTACAGGCGTTGATGATTCCTGTCACATGGATGTTGAAACAAGATCCGGTCACGGCTGATTCACAGGCGGAGGGCGCGGCCAATAATTCGGCATTCCACCCTGCCATAATCCTGAAGGCGTCTTCCTACTTCATTTTCTCAGCCGCAGTGGGGGTGCTCTGGGTCTTCTCCGGAGTCCTCGGGTCGTTGGCGGAGCTTCCAGACGGGGTGATTGGACAAGCGCTGGCGGTCGGCAATGTAGCGGCGATAGCCGGCTCGTTACTCGCGGCGCTGATTACGTCACGCTTTGGCCGAGTGGGGCCTGTGCTATTGGTCTGCGTGACGGTCGTTGTGAGCATCACGTTGTTTTCGGAACATATGGGTGCAGGGACGTTCTACGCTGCGAGTAGTCTGTTTCTCTTTGCTTGGGGCGGGGGATTGCCGCTGATGATGGGCATGGTCGCGGAGGTGGATCCGACAGAAAGAGTGACGTCTCTTTTGCCTGTTCTGGCATTTGCGGGGATGGGTATAGGGCCCGCCCTTGTCAGTATCATTCCGGAAGTTCACGGACTTTTCCGGCAGGTGTCAGTCACCACGATCGCGCTCGCCGTCTTCTCATTCATTTTATTCTTCGCCGCACACACTCTTTGGCGAGGATCTGAGTCCCGATTTCCTGAATGAAGGCAGCCTCCTTCTCGCGCAGTGTCAGACTGGATTGCATCTGTCTGACACTGCGCGGGAAGGTGGCCTGACACGGAACTATTGGGGGAGTGAATATCTGGGGGCTTCCGCAGTGCTCAACCGAGATCGTGGTAGGTGCGCTTGATCAGGTCAGAAAAGCCATTTGCGATGGTTTTCAGGAACTTTCGTGTGTCCTCCGATTTCACATTGCCTGCCTCGTCGAACATTTCCCAAAGGCCGCCAATGTAGGCTTCCGGCTGCTGTAGAACCGGCATGTTCAGGAACACTAGGGATTGCCGCAGGTGATGGTTCGCGCCGAAACCGCCGATGCCGCCGGGGGAAGCCGTGACAATGGCCGCAGGCTTGCCGGAATAAGCTGCCTTACCATACGGCCGGGAGCCGACATCGATGGCATTTTTCAGGGCGCCGGGAACCGAGCGGTTGTATTCCGGTGTCACGAAAAGCACGGCATCCGCTTCGCTGATCTGTTTCCGGAAACCAGTCCAAGCTGCCGGTGGCGTATCGGTTTCGAGGTCTTCATTGTAGAGGGCGAGCTCGCCGATCTCGACGAAATCGAAGCTCAGGTTTTCCGGGGCCTCTGCAATGATTGCCTTTGCCAGCAGGCGGGTTTTGGATTCTGCGCGAAGGCTGCCAACAATGACTGCCACTTTTTTTACCGAAGACATAATGACCTCCTGAACGTTTGAACTGTTGTGTGTCAGCCGGGAAATAGGGTCGGCAATGCAGTTCCGGGATCGGGAATGTTTGCCTAGCGGCTATGCGTTTATGTATACCATTTCAATGCAATGGGATGACCTTCACACCTTTCTGGAAATAGCGCGTCAAGGCAGCCTGTCCGGTGCGGCGCGTGCCCTCAAGCTGACACAGCCCACGGTCGGGCGGCGGTTGGCCGCTATGGAAGAGACCCTTGGAGCAAAACTGCTGCAGCGCACGCCAGACGGCTTCGTGTTGACCCCTATCGGCGAAAGCGTCCTGCAGAATGCGGAGCGCATGGAGCAGGAAGCCCACACTGCCGAACGACTGATCTTCGGGGGCGACATCAAGATGGAAGGGGATGTGCGTGTGACAACCGTGGACACGCTGGCCTCATCCTTTGTGACGCCTGCTTTGATTGCTCTCCAGAAAGAACACCCAGACATCACCGTCGAATTGGCTCCGGCCACTCAAGCGCTGAGCCTCGCGCGCCGAGAGGCCGATATTGCCATCAGAATGGTGCCATTCAGCGGAAGCCAGATCGTCCAGCGCAAGATCGGCGCAATCGCCCTTAATTTCTTCGCCAGCCCGGATTATCTGAGCGACGCTGACATCAATGCCCACCGGCTCATCTCGGTCATGGACGATCAATCTCATCTGCCGGAAGCGGTCTGGATCGAGGAGCAGTTTCCGACCGGCACCATCAAGATGCGGTCCAACAGTCGCGAGGTGATTTTCTTGGCGGCGATAAGCGGAGGCGGTATCGCCCTGTTGCCGAGGTTCCGCGCGGACGATGACGCCCGTCTGGTTCGCATCCAGCCGGAGTCTCCTGATCTCAAGCGGGATATATGGCTCGGTGTGCATTCGGACATGCGCCAGACGCCGCGGATCCGCGCGACAATGGATTCACTCATCGCGACATTTGAAGAGAATGCCCACCGGCTCAATCCGGACGGCTAGTCAATTCGCTAATATACGCTTTTGCATACCCATTAAACCGGTTTCGCCAATGGCCATGAAGAGGGCATGCCTCCATCTTCCTTGCATCAGATGAAGCTTCGCTCCGGCCGGAAAGTGTCCCGGAGCGCGCCAGTCACAGGAAATAGGAGTTGGAAATGTCCCGTAAATCCGTCTTCGCCAGCGCCGCCATCGCTGCCGTTCTCGCATTCGGCGCCCTGACAGCGGTCGCCCAGGAAGCCGCACCAGCAGAAACCGTAGCCATTCCGGCCGGCACTTATGTGCTCGATCCGGCGCACGGCAAGATTACCTGGTCGGTCAGCCACCTCGGCTTCTCCACCTATACCGGCCAGTTTGCCGGCGTGACAGCGACCATGGAACTGGACCCATCAAGCCCAGAGACCAGCGCGCTCGAAGCCGAGATTGATGTCAACTCTGTCGGAACACTGAATGCTGCGCTCGACAACCACCTCAAGACACCGGATTTTTTCGACGTCGGTAATTTCCCGGCAGCGAGCTTCACGGCAACCTCCGTTGAGCTGACAGACGCAGACTCAGCCATCGTTGCTGGCGAGCTCACACTTCGCGGTGTTACCAAGCCGGTCAGCTTCACCGCTGACTTCAACAAGGCCGGCGTCAATCCTCTCGACAATAAATTCTCGTTGGGCTTCGATGGATATGCGACGATCCAGCGGTCGGAATTCGGTGTCAGCTACGGTGTGCCGATGATCAGCGACGAGGTGCAGCTTCACCTTGAGGTCGAGTTCAAGCTGGTCGAACCGGAAGTCGGGGCAAAATAATGAACAGGATGCCGGCATTGTTCATCGGTCATGGAAGCCCGATGAACACGCTTGAATCCAATCAATATACCCGAACCTGGGAAGCGCTCGGCAAGAACCTTCCTAGGCCCAAGGCCATATTGTGTATTTCAGCGCACTGGTTCATTGGCAGCACCGTTGTGACGGCGATGCCGGATCCGCGGACGATTCATGACTTCTATGGCTTTCCGCAGGCTTTGTTCGACTACGAATATCCAGCATCCGGCGCGCCTGATCTGGCCAAGCGCATTGCCGAACTGATCAAGCCGGATTGGATCGGGCTGGATCAGGATCAATGGGGGCTCGATCACGGGACATGGAGCATCCTCGCCCACATGTTCCCGGAAGCGGATATCCCTGTTGTTCAGCTGTCGATCAATGCCATGAAACCTTTCGACTATCATGTGAGGATCGGCCGGGCACTGGCACCACTACGGGATGAAGGCGTTCTGATCCTCGGCAGTGGCAATGTCGTCCACAATCTTCGTCTTATCCAATGGAGAAGGCCGGAGTACGGTGAGGACTGGGCGGTGGACTTTGATCAGGCGGTCATCGATCAGATTGCGGCAGACCCTGGCAAGCTGGGGCAGGTGGCAAGTCATCCCGGCTTTTCACGTGCTGTGCCGACGCCAGATCATTTTCTTCCGCTCGCCTATATCGCAGGCGTAGCCACCGAAGGAGAAGGTACGGCCAAAGCGTTCCTGCAGAGTTATACGATGGGATCGCTTTCAATGACCTGTTTCCAGGTTGGAGATGGACCTCGCGTGAATCAGACTTGATTTGCCGGCGGCGTCCAAGGCGTCAGTCGGGAGAAAGCGGCGTACGACGTTCGAGGTGTTCCTCCACCTGCTCTCGGCGAAGCCATAGCTCGCGGAATTCCCTGTCAGACAACAGTTTCAGCTGGTCGCTGTAGTGCGTTGTCCCCGGCTGGCGGGAGTTCCCATAGCTCATGCGGCCATACGCCTTGATCGGCGTCGAGAATTCGATCAGAGCCACCCAGGTCTCACCATGCGCCGGTGTGCGAACACCATCTTCATTGGGCTCAGACCAGGTAATAACATCGAAGGAACCGAGGTTTCCGTACCCGCTGTGCCCCGGCACGTTCACGTCTTCCAGAATGAAGCGCGAGACATCGCCATAGACCGGGTCCATCACACCAAACTTTTCCTTGGTGGAGGCGATTGCCTTGCGCAGCAGCTCGACGCCCGCTTGCGGGTCCTTGAGACCGGCAGGCGTATTGATCGGGTCTTCGGCACTCCACGGAATGGCGAAGCCCTCCTGGCCCGACATGCGGGGCCCTGCGAACAGTTTGGCCCACTCTTCGAACAGGACACCGGCGCGATTGTCTGAAGAGAATGTCCGGTCCCAGGCGGACAGGATCTCGACCGCTTTTTGCGTATCCGGGTCGTCATCTTCCGCCGCCGCTGCAAGCAGGTCCGGCAGGACGCGCTCGGCCATCAACGCCTTCGCCGACAGTTTCAGTCCGACAAATTCCTCAAAGGTGATGTCGTCAGAACCCGTCATCATCTTCAGCGAGTTCTGTGCCCGCATGGAAAGCGGTGTGCGTGGAGCAAAGTAGGCCGGATAGTCGTCCGGCTTGTATGGCACAGGCAACGTGGCTTCCCATGGCGGATCATTCGAGTTCTGAATAAAGCCGGAGTCAGGGTCCGTCACACGTGGCAGGTCATCGAAGTCATGGATTTCGGTCCAGAGATATTCGGACGTATCACCCGGCACCAGGCCGCGCCAGAAATCAATGTCTCCGGATGAGCGCTTCGGCGCCATGCCGTTGAAGATGTATTCGATATGCCCGTCTCGGTCAGCGTAGGAGATATTGAAGGTCGGCACCTGAAGTCTCGAAATGGCTTCGTGGAACTCATCATAGCTGTCGGAAGTGACCATATCGAAATACTGGTTCAGCATGCCGGGGCGATCGAGCCCGGCCACGCGTAGCGCAACCGTCTTGCCATCCGGGCGTTCGAATACCGGGCCGTGGACCGTTGATCGGATGGAGACCGGGACGTCGAGAGATGTGCCGTCTTCCTGAAGGAGCTTGTAGCTCGTTTCCTCGACGTCGAAGGGAAGCACTTCGCCATCGAAGAGATAGCCATTGTCCTGCAGGGTCAATTCATAGGTGGTTGCGCCGACCATGCCATTGACGGTGTTGGAAATACCCATTTGCTGGTTGAAGGCAAAGCGGATCACCGGCAGACCGACTTGTGTCGCGCCGTAAACCTCGAAGTCTGGTCCGATGAGGTGGGCTTCATAGTAGATGAAGAATGGCATGCTCCAGGGCAGGTGCGGATTCTGTAAAAGCATGCTGTGTCCGCTGGCCGTCTTCGAAGGTGCCACCGCCCATGTGTTCGATCCCTGTTTCTCAAGCTCGGGTGGATCGCCTTCACCGATCGTGCGGTTCGGTGAGGCGACATAGACGAAATTCATCAGTCGGTGAGCATGCGCCACAACATCGACGCCGGTGATGGGCAGAACCATTTTCACATCGTCGGCGATCGCTTCAGGATGTTCCTTGGCATAGGCATTCATGCCGTAGGCGAAGGCATCGAGTTTCGCACGGAATTCCGGGGTCTGAGTCTCATACCAGACCTTCGCCCGCGCTGGCACACCGTTCATGACCAGCCATCTGGTCGTCTCTTCATATTCGGCGCCCCAGTATTCGGCACCTTTGCCCCGCGCCTCGCCATAAAGGCGGAAGATCGTATTGGCGTGGCTGTTGGCCTGTGCGTAACCGTAGCCGTAGAAAACCGTTTCCGCATCGGCGCCATAGATGTGAGGCACACCATATGTGTCCCACAGGATCTCACCTTTCGGCGCGGGAGCCTCGGGCGAGACCTCGGCAGCCACTTTGACGGGGGCGACCGCTTCAGGGCTCAGCGCCGCGCCTGCACATCCTGCCAGGATGATACCGCAGGTTGCCGCAAGCATTCCGGCCATCATGTGTTTGTTCTTCATTCCGCGGCCCTTCATCTGTTGCCCAAACGTACGCCGGACGCGTTGGCAGTTCTGCGCCGTAGATACGCTGGGTAAGCGCGACCACCAAAATGATGACGAAAGCCAAGCCCGAATTATCCAGTTGTCTGGTGAATATTCGGGCAATTCAGAACCGCAATACAGCTACCTGCTGTCGGTGCAGATACTACCCGAGGCCACTTGCGGCGGTCTCGATAGGCGTGCTTCACCTAAAGTGTCAGACCGATGCCATCTGCATTTTGAGAAAGCTGGAAATTGCCGATACGGACTCCGGCTCGGATAGCATGGGGGCATGCCCCCGGTTCGGCACAGTCACAAGCCGGCTGTTTTTATGGCGTCGGCTCATGCGATTGGCCGTCTCTGCGGTGAGAATGTCCGAGTGTTCCCCGCGTACCGTCAGCAAAGGGATAGATTTCATCTTACCGAACAGACGCCACATCATGAAGTTGACCTTCCAGCCAGCGCCTGACACATCCATGTTTTCGGTAATGGCGGGATCATAATCGAACACAACCTGGCCCTGATCGGTTTCCCGGCAGGTTTGATGCGCAAACGCCATCCAGTCTGAGTCGCCAAAATCAGGAAATGCCGCTTGCTGGCTTGCACGGATCGCGTTGGCGGCTGCCGTCCAGTCCGGGAAGGATCGGATGCCACTTGTATAATCCGCAATTCGTTTCAAGCCTGCGAGATTCACCGCCGGTCCGACATCATTGAGGACGATTCCGGAGATGCGCTCCTTCAGCACTTGGGACATGATCATGGCCATTAATCCGCCCATGGATGTACCTATGAGCGCAACACGATCAATACCGAGTTCATTCAGTAGTGCGATCATGTCTCCGACATAGACGTCCGGGGAGTAGGCGCGGTTGGGGTCACGATCGGACTGACCGCGTCCGCGGACATCGACTGCGATAAACCGGGCTGGCACGTCCAGTTGGTCGATAAGCGGCTCGAAATCCTTATGGTTTCGGGTCAGGCCATGCATGCACAATACAGTCAGCGGTGCATCGACAGGGCCATAGTCGGCAGCGTAGAGGCGCAGACCATCCGGAGACTGGTAATGGATATCCCGCTTGCCTGCCGGGTCAGAACCAGACACGCCCGTCTCATCTTTCGGCGAAAGTTCCGGTTCACCCGTCATGAGGTTGCCGCTGCCCGTTTTGTGTCTCTGTCGTAATTTCGTCCCGACAGGAATAGAAACACGACACTCAGAGCATTTAAAGCCAGAATGATCTCGAGGGCAGATTTGAGAGGTGTTTCGGAACCGGCTTCCGCAAAGTGCGTGCTGAGCCACCCTGCCAGTGTGGGGCCACCGCCGATCCCGATAAGTGTCAGGCAAAACAGCATGAACGCCGAAGCAAAAGAGCGCATGCGAAGCCCGACAAGTTCCTGCGATGCGGTGTATGCGATGCTTGCATAAACAAGACCGATGAAGCTCGGCACAATGTTCCAGGCATAGGCCAATTCAATACTGGGTGCCTGAAGGAACATCCAGGCGAAAGGCAGGGCGAGCGCGGCACAAACGGCGATCGTCCACGGCCGCCACCTGAGATCACGGGTCGAAAGCCGGTCGCAGAGGCGTCCAACGACCACGGCGCCGATGCCGCCGACCCCGCCGATCAGCACGCCAAGCGGAATCGCCACATCACCAGGCCCCACTTCGTAGGTCCGTTGCAGATGGCTCGAGGTGAACACCAGGAAGGCATTCGCCGAGATACAGATCAGGCAACACCCGGCGAGCAGAAACAGAAAGGATGTTTGTCCGCCGATGAAGGTCAACGTTTCCTTCAATGTAGGGGCCGTGCCATCATCCGTACGCGCTTCAACGGCGCCGCGTACGGGCTCTTTCAAGGTGAATCTGACCAGCAGAGCCAGCAACAAGCCCGGCACTCCGGCGATGAAGAAGGCGGCCCGCCAACCCCAGATTTCATAGACGTAGCCGCCGATGATGAAGCCGGCCAAAATGCCTATACCAATACCTGTCGTATAAATTCCAAGCGCTGTTGCGCGTTCCTGCGGTCCGTAAAGGTCGGAGATGATCGAAGTGGCAGGCGGCGTTCCGCCTGCTTCGCCCACACCAACACCCATTCGCGCGATGAGAAGATGCCAGTAATTCTGTGCGAGGCCCGAGAGCGCGGTCATCCCCGACCAGACGGCAAGCGCGAGGGTGATGATATTGCGGCGGTTGCTACGGTCAGCCCACATGGCGATCGGGATACCCAGGGTCGCATAGAAAGCCGCGAAGGCGAGCCCGGATAATAGTCCGAGTTGGGTGTCGTTCAGGTCCAGATCGGCTTTGATGGGTTCCAGCAGGATAACGAGGATCTGCCGGTCGATATGATTGAACGTGTAAACAAGCGTCAGAAGCAGGAGCACATAGGACCGGCTCGTTGTGCTGAATGGGCCTGATCTGGATGAAGACACGTCCGCGGTCATTTATCCGATCCTTCGCTACAGATTGGTCTTCAATCGCATCCGGCATGCGGACCGGGAGGTGGTCCGCATGCCGGCCGTCCCCACGCCTGACTTAGAAGTCAGCTGAAAGAGAGACGGTGAACGTGCGCGGCGGCCCGTAGAAAGCCGAGTAGGCGGAGTCGAGCCCAAGCTGGCTCGGCGTCACGAAGTTATAGGCCGCCACGCGGTATTCCTGATCGGTCAGGTTCCGGCCATGCAGGCCAACGCGGTACTTGCCGGTCGGCGACGTCCAGACCGCACTGAGATCGAACAGGTAGTAGCCTGACGGATCCAGCTTCGGCCCGCCGCCCGGGAAGATTGCGCTCTGCCCGGCCGGGAAGCCCTCATTCGGGATGTTGAACAGATAGTATTCGTCGCGGCCGGATACCGTGCCGGTCAGCGATAGCTCACCACGGTTCGGGCCAAGGTCCTGAATATAGTTCGCGGAGATCTGGCCCTGCAGCTCCGGCGTGTTCTGCGTCACGAAGGAGCTGGCGACGTTCGTGCCGCCGGACAGGATTTCGGTGATCTCGGCGTCAATATAGCCCAGCGTTGCAAACAGGGTCAGATTATCGGTCGCAAACCAGGTGCCTTCGATTTCGAGGCCTTTGTATTCAGACGCACCAGCGTTGAACACCGACGAAACAAACGTGTCGTTGATGCCGTCATTATCGGTGTCTGCACCGCTCTGAACAGTGATCTGCTGGTCGGTATAGTCGGCGAAGAACACCGCCGTATTGAGCAGCAGGCTGTCGCCGAAGAAGGAGCCTTTGACACCCAGTTCATAGGAGTCGACTTGCTCGGGGCCGAAGCCCTGGCGGGAGAGGCCGGTCGGGTCCAGATCTTCCCGCGCGCGCGGGTCGAAACCGCCTGCCTTGAAGCCCTGTGCATAGGTCGCATAGATGTTCAGGTCATCCGTCGGCTTATAGGAAACGGACACGCGCGGCGTGAACTGGTCATCCTTGCGTTCAACGCCCTGATAGTCTGTCTGGGTCACCAGGAAAACAGAGGTCGTGTTCGACGGATCGAAAGACCCGGTGCCGAGACCAAGCCAGGCTTCGCGAAGCACATCCGCCGTCGTCTTGTCTTCGGTATAGCGCCCGCCGAGCGAAACGCTCCACTGGTCGTTCAGTGCGTAGGTGAAGTCGCCATAGACGGAGAAGTTTTCTTTCTCCTGTGAGCCGGCCTGGTAGATCGACAGGCCGAGGGCGCTGAGAATGACGTCGAACGCGCCGTCCGCTGTGCCATCGAGATAGTAGATCCCGGCGACGCCGCTGAGCGGTCCATTATCATAGAGAAGCTGGAACTCCTGCGAGAACTGGTCGTCATTGTAGTAGGCCGGCACATCGAAGTCCGGCTGCGGCAGGGCATCGAAATCGATCGGCGTGATGGTGGAGCCTTCACGATAGGCCGTGATCGATTTCAGCGTGACGATGTCGTTTACATCCCACTGCGCGGTCAGCGAGTAGCCTTCGGTTTCGACGGAGTTATCATCGCCGATGCCGGCGCGCGTGTCGTAGACATCGCCGGTAACCGGGAGCGTTCCGTCTGCACTCGGAAGGAGGCGGTGCCCGTGCTTCGCATTAGAGTCGTCTTCGGACTTGTCATAGGCGAAGCGGAGCGAGAAATCGTCCCTTGGAGTCCACTCGGCGCTTAAGCGATAGGCCAGCAGGTCCTTGTCATAATGCTCAGCGCCGGTGTTCAGGTTCTTGCCGAAGCCGTCGCGCGTGTATTTCGCGATGGCACCGCCGACGGCGAACGTATCACTCAGCGGTGTCGAGCCGGAGACGATCACATCAGCCTGGCTGTAGCTACCGAGATTGGCTTTGACCTTCAGGTCCGGCTCATTGCCGAGCGGCTTGGTCACATACTTGATCGCGCCGCCGATTGTATTGCGGCCGTAGAGTGTCCCTTGTGGGCCGCGCAGCACTTCCACGCGGTCGACATCGAAAATGTCGAGGATCGCGCCCTGAGGGCGGGCGATGTAGACATCGTCGACGTAAAGGCCGACGCCAGGCTCGAAGCCCCAGAGCGGGTCCTGCTGGCCGACGCCGCGGATGAAGGCGATCAATGTCGAGTTCGATCCGCGCGCCACTTCGATCGTGGCGTTCGGGGTCGAGCGCTGGATGGAGGTAATGTCCACGGCGCCGGTAACTTCCAGTCGCTCCGATCCGATCGCGGTGACCGACAGCGGCACGTCGAGAAGGTCTTCCTCGCGGCGTTGTGCCGTGACCGTCACGCGTCCCAGCGTCCGGGTGTTTTCATCCGCCTGATCGGCGTCTTGTGCCATGGCGTGATATTGGCCACCGGTCAGCGCAATCGCTGAAACCAGGCCGAACTTAAACGTGTCGAATTTCTGCTGCTTCACGATGTCCTCCCGCAGGTATGTTATTTTGGGAGGATTATTCAGAAGACGATCCGGATTTCGATGACGGGACGGCTCAGGGCTAGTGAACAGTTTCGCTCACGCGCCTTCGTTCACCGCAGCATCATTCCGGGCAAAAACCGCGGGCGATACGCCTCGCATCTTCTTAAATGCCCGGTTGAATGCGCGCACATCGGAATAGCCGATCAGTTCGGAGACTTCAGAGACAGACGTGCCGCGCGCCAGCAGGGCATTGGCCCGCTCCATACGGTGATTCAGCACCAGATCCCGGAAGGAGGTATCTTCTTCACTGAGGCGCCGTCTGAGGGTGGCCACGCTGATGCTGAACGCGCTGGCGACCGCCTGCTGGGTTTCCAACCCTTCGGAGATCAGCTCTTCAGTCCGGATGGCGAAGGGGCGCGTATCTGTCTCCGGCTCAAGCGTGTCCAGGTGGTGGATGACACGAGAGAAGATTCCATCGGTACTCAGGTCTGCATTCGTTGCCGGCGCGATCTGCTGGCACGCAGCCTGATAGTCAAACACTAGTTCGTATACGGTTTTGTTGTACTGAACCGGAACTTCCCAGAATGATGTCAGTGTGTCTTCGATGTCCTTGCGGCCCCGGACAAGTGTCACGCGGGTCAGCGCCTTGCTGGCAACGCCGCCAGTCAGGCTGTCTATCAGGCAGTAGACCTTGATCAGCAAGGCATCCCGGACGAAGTGCAGCAGCGGTTCATTATCCCTGAAGCGATAGGGGAATTTCGAGTCATCCAGGATGAGGGTCAGTGTCTCACCGCTTTGACGAACCAGATTATAGTTCCCGCCATGCAGCATGTTGAAATAGGATGCCAGACTGCGGATCAGGTCCTGCAGGGTTCTCGCAGACTTCAATTGGGAAATCACGAAGGTGCCGCTCTGGTAGAGGA
Source organism: Hyphomonas sp. GM-8P (assembly GCF_003263315.1). Taxonomy (NCBI): domain Bacteria; kingdom Pseudomonadati; phylum Pseudomonadota; class Alphaproteobacteria; order Hyphomonadales; family Hyphomonadaceae; genus Hyphomonas; species Hyphomonas sp. GM-8P. Next base: position 92,966 of record NZ_AWFE01000002.1, on the reverse strand, counting down.
GCTTCCGTTCCGACAGCTGAGCCGTGAGGTCGTCCAGTGACTTCGCGATTTCGGACTGAATGCGGAAATAGTCGGTCAGCGGCCGCCTCGTGTGTGGCGCGTTCCGGAGTGCGTCAGGGGCAACACCGATCTTGCCCGCCACCCGGTCCAGATCAACGCCAGCCTCTTCTGCCCATGTCAGAATGGGTGCGATCTGGCCGATCTCGAAAACAATTCTGTCGCTGCTGCAGGATCCACTCATCCCACACGTATATCGAGATTTCCTGTTGCGGGAAATACAGCATCGGCTGCGCCCGGCCTGAGACCATTGTAGAATTGACCATACCGCAACGCGCAACACGCGGTTGTCATTGGCGGTTTGTCACCTTCTTTCCCTATTCCGTGTCAATGTCTGACCAGGGGCGAAGGGGCAGGGTCAATGCGCTTGGGGTCTGTGGCCCAAAAGATATCGTGAACGCTTCCGGTTTGCCTTCTGAATACCGCCGGAAATAGGCCGTATCTGTTCCAGCAATCGCCAGACGTACCCGCTCTCCCGGGTTAAGACGGGCTGCGACCGGATTTAGCGCAAATTCGACTTTCATCAGCTCGCCCGGTGTCACCGGCAACATGTCTTCCTTGCGGAATGAATGTGGCGCTGGGCCCATTTCATAAGGCAAAGTGGCAGGGTCAGCAGAAGCACGATGGATCGCGCGAATGATGCCTTCAGTGACATAACTGACCGTACCATCCGGGAGGACGACTTCCAGATAAGCGTGAAAAACCGGATCGTTCGTGGCGCTGGATACAAACAGGGTGAGAACCGGGTCGCCTACGAGTTCCATTGCTGATTCCAGAGGGGCGCTATCGAATACGACCAGTTTCTCGTCAGCGTCACGGCGGTCCGCATAGGCTGGTGCCACACCGAACTGAGTGGACCAGCGTGTCGTCTCGCCGGTATTTGCGGAAAAGTCGACGTCATAGACAAGGCTACCTCCCTCTGGGGGGGCGTCTGACAGCGAGCGGTCTGCACTCAGATACATCGATGTCGTCTCTATGCCAATGGGTGGCCACGTACTGGACTGCTTGAAAGTATCAGCTCCGAGTACGTAGTAATTGATCTCCCGCGCTATTGGTTCGTCATTCGAAATCTGGTCGTAGAACCCGGACATGATTTCATGCTGGTCGTCGATCGATGGCCTCGGTTCCTGGTCGCCCGGAAACCGCGGGTCAGCAAATGTCACGTTGGAATGGTCGTTGCCCGTGATCCAGATATTCATGGGAACGTCTGGTGCAGAAAGGTACCGCGACAGGGCCGCACGGGCGGTCCCGGCATCCATCCAGCTGCCCCATATCTGCGCAGGCTTTAGCTGCTCTTTGATCCCCTCCAGATGCGAGGAAGGGGATGAATCGAAGAAGGTGTAGCCATTGCGCCCCTTGTCGTCGAAATAGACAAGGTCCGCATAATCGTCTGGTGCCCATCGGTCTCGGCCGGCGAGAGCTTCGCGTAACAGGGTAAGGTCGGTGTCATCATCGACAGGATCAAGAACCGGCCAAAGGGCTGCGCAATCCTCCACCCGGGCGAGGCAGTTCAGGCTGCCATCCGCGTTGACGCCTTCATCCATGTTCTTGGTCGCGCCGCCCCATCCCTGAAGAAACCAGTCGTTTGCCACACCGCCGGGGAAGAACAGGTTCAGGAAGACATCGAAGTCCACTTCGCGAACGATCGCGCCCTTCAATGCCGGCGCCGGCCGGCTGGTCGCAACATCGGCGGTGTCCGCCATGTAGGAAGTCCCTTGCGCGAATATGGTGCCGTTCGACCATGGCTGAGCCGCCAGATGGGCGATGATCTCATCCATGTCTTCGACCTCTTCCGGCCCGACATCGACACGGCGCGGACCGAAGGAGGAAGTCGATCCGCGCGTGTCGACGCTTGCAATGACGTAACCGTCATCACGAAATCGCTCATAGGCCTGGATCATGAGGGCCCGGCCGTAGCGGGTCTGCACGAGAATGGTCGGAGCGGGTTCAGTCGGAATTTCGCGCGTCGGATAGTAGAGATTGACGGCAATCTTGGTACCGTCGCGCATGGGAAGGTAATAGGCCTTGTCGGCCCGGGCCGGTGTCTGCTCCGGTTGTGTTTCAGAAGCACTGTGCGTGGGTGCCGTTACGTCTGCTGGAAGATTGCAGGCCACAAGGGCCGACAATGCGAGCAGGCTGGCACCTGTGAGAGAGTGTTTCAAAAGACCGGAAAAGAACAGCATGATAGTCTCCTTAGTAACGGACCACGAGACGGATACCATAGGTCTCCGGGTCGCCGAGGACGACGAATTTCTGACCAATGACATCTGTGCCCGACAGGTCAAACAGGCGTTGTTTCACCTCTTCATCGCCAAGGTTCTCTCCCCAGACGCTGAGCCTCCAGGACCCGTCATTCGCGGCAATACCGGCACTGAGATTGTAGAGCGCATAGCTGTCGACCCGGCCGTCAGACTGGTTGTCTTGCGTCAGGTAGCTTTCACCCCTGGCCAAAACCGAGCCCCCAATGAACCAGTCCAGTGACTGGGTCAGTGGCGCCTCATAGTCCGCATTAAGATTGAATGTGTAGTCGGGCGCATAGGGGATCTTGTCGAGCGGTGTGCCGTCGGGAAGGATGCCTTCGTCGAACTCGGCTTCCTGCAGAGCAGCGTTCAGACCGACAGTCAGATAGTCGGTGACCCGCGAAAGCACTTCCAGTTCAACCCCGGTGGAATGCGCCGCACCAGCATTGCTGATCTGCGGATCATAAAGCGGCGTGTTCGGGTTGTCCGTGGTGATCTGGATATCCGTCCAGTCCATGTAGAAGACGGCGAGGCTGGCCTGCATCTGGCCATCAAACAGCTCACCCTTCAGGCCGGCTTCATAGTTCCACAGGGTTTCGGGATCAAAGGAGATACCGTTCGCGTCGCCCAGTGCATCATTGTAACCACCGCTCTTGAAGCCGCTGGAGACAGTGACATACCCGATTGTTTCCGGTGTGAACCGGTAGCGCACATTGGCGGTGGGGGTTACTTCCGACCAGCTGTCCGATCCGGTAACGCCGAAGTTGCCGCCGAGCAGGTCGAATGGATCGGACTGTGAATAGTTGATCTTCTTTTCTTCATCCGTGTACCGGGCACCCAGGGTGACATCGAGTATCTCGGAGATATTCCATGTCATTGACGCGAAAGCGGCGATGGAACGTGTATCCATGCGTGCGTCCGAGCCGGAGCGTCCGCCAGCGGCCTCCGGAGCGCCGAGCAGGTCAGCCAGGTCAGAGCCGATTTCGATGAAGCTGAGATTGGAGGCTTCCTGGTCGTAATAATAGGTCCCCAGGATCCAGTCGAGGTCGCCGGAACTCCAGTTCAGGCGGAACTCGTTGGAGAAGCGCTGCGCGGTTTCCGGGTCTCCATCATAGAGCCAGCTCAGGGCTGACCGGTCAGTGTCGGTACGGTTGAAATAGTCGTGCTCGCGATAGGAGGTGATGTTGGTGATGTCGATGCCGCTGATGGTCGTCGTGAATATCGAGGACGCGCCCCAGATCTCCGCGGTTTCGACCGGTTGCTGATCTGCGTAGACCTTGCGGTCAAACGGATCTGCGTTGCGTTCGATCGAGAAGGCATCCAGGACCGAGACGAAAGTGGTTCCGTCGATATATTTCAGCGTTTCAAAGATCAGCGGTTCCTGATCGATTTCCTTGTAGTCGGCGGTGAGCAACCATTCAGTCTCAGCGCCGAGATTGAACAGGAGCTGCCCGCGGACCGACCAGGCCCCTTCGGTATTTACTTCCTGCCCCAGCACGACATTGTCTGACAGACCGCCGCGCTCCGTTTTCTGGACCGCCAGGCGCCCGGACACGGTATCCTTGATCAGCGGCCCGCTGACGACAGCGCCGATACGGTAATAGTCATAATTGCCGGCCTCGGCTTCCAGCCGGGCCTCGAATTCGTCTGTCGGCCGGGCAGTCGTGTAGCTGACAGCACCGCCGATCGCGTTCCGTCCAAAGAGAGTGCCCTGAGGACCACGGAGCACTTCAACACGTTCCAGATCGAACAGGTCTACCGCTGCGCCGACACCTTGTCCGAGAAAGACCTCATCAAGATAGTAGGCAACGGCCGGATCTGCGCCGGCTGAGCCAGAACCGCCAATCACACCGCGAAGCGAAGTAGGGGAGAGCTTGGAGTCCCCGAAATTGCCGTATGTCATGCCTGGCGTACGAAGCGCGAGCGCGTCCGGGTCACCGATCCCTTCGTTGATCAGGGAGTCAGACGTGAAAGCGGTGACGGAAAGGGGGGCTTCCAGCGATGTTTCCTGCTGCTTCCGGGCCGTGATGACCACCTTCTGAAGGCTGCGGGTCTGTTCGGCAGGTTCGGCTGTACTGGCTCGGGATTCCTGAGCGACTGCGAGTTGTCCGGCAGCCAGCATGGCGATGGCGCTTGTCCAGATTAGTTTCTTCATGTTGAGAACTCCCCAATTGCCATCTTTAAAAATGAATATGGCCTCATATTTGAATTTAGATTCTGAAAACTCGTACGAGTCAACACCTCATCCCGGAGAATGAGGTGCATTTCAGAAATTTTTTGAGGGAATGGACCGTCAGGACACAGATCAGGGCGGCCGTCCGGTCGAGAGACCTAGTTTCCGAAGGCTTTCAGATCGAGTGCCATGGCGCCCAGGTGATCCGGAAGGGGGTGACCTGGATAAAGTGCGCGGAACCAAATTACGCTTAGAGCATCCGCAAGGTCTTCATCACTCGGACAGGTTTTGCTGAGAAATTCGACCAGGCCTTCGTCCGGATAGATCGCGATCCGGCGAACCAGTTCATCCATCATCGCGCCCAATGCAAAAGCCGCAAAAAGTGCCGCTTCATATTCGATGGCGCCTTCCGGATAATTGCGGACAACGCTGCGGGCGATCTTTTCGTGCCAGACCCGGTTGTTGGCGTGTGCGACGCGGCCGAACTCTGCATCCTCGTCGCTCAGCTGCAAGACACACCGCATCAGACCCGCATTCGCGCGCATGATGCCGAGCCAGTGCAGATTGGCCGTTCGAATGGATTGAAAAGGTGACCGCGTCTCGCCTGCGGGCACATCGACGGTCTGCATGCCTTCCAGGAATTCCTGCAGCACGCTCAGCGTGATTTCCTTCTTGTCCTTGAAATAAATATAGAATGAGCCATCCGAGGTTTCGGCCTGCTCGGTAATGTCGACAATGCGCATGGCGTGATAGCCAACAGATTCGAGTACCTGCGCTGCAGCCAGTTTCAGGCGTTCACGAGTCCTGTCGCCTTTGCGCTTGGGCGGCGATTTTTTCAGCCTTGTGTCCAGCTGTGCCGTAAAACGCTTGTCCTGGACTTCTACCGCATCCGATTTTGCCAATTCAGCCTCTCCCGCTGCCAGTGGCAGATTTTGCCGGTGACCGGTGCAAATCTGACGCCATATTCAACAAACAGGGCACCTCTACCTGAACCCGTCATTTCTTCAAGACATGGTAGTGGGTGTGTGGGATGTGGGCAAAGTCTCTCACGGTTTGAAGCTGAAGTCCGCCCCGTTCGTACTGATCGCGTCAGCGGCATCCAGCATCTGTGTCTTTTCCGATTCCAGGGCGGCTTCGAGTTGGTCATGAATTCTGTCCGCCTGCGCCGTCTTGTAGCGGGTCAGGGAGGCGCGGGGCAGGGAAAGGAGTTTGCCAAGCAGGTGGTCGAGCGCCGCGTCCATATCATTGGAGGGGATAAGCCGCGGGGCAATTCGGTCTTTTACCAGTTCGTCGGCACTGACATCCACGCCTGCCCAGCTGATTTCACGGGCGCGCGCCGGTCCACAAACCTGTTCCAGCAGCCAGGTCACACCGCCGCTTGCATAGAGGCCATGGCCGGCTTCAGGAAAACGCATCTTGCTGGTTTCGCACCAGAGCGTGAAGTCTGCATTGAGCGGCCAGGCGCCTCCGGCCCCGATCGCCCATCCCTGCGTGACACAGACCACCGGTTTGTGTCCCAACATGATCTGGCGAGTGACATTCTGGAAGCGGTCCACAATGGCGACGGCGCTGGTGGCATCTGGTATGGCTTCGCTTAGCTCGCGCAGGTCTTCACCGGCACAGAAATCCCGGCCCGCTCCGGCGAGGACGATAACGTCGACATCTTCATCAGCGATCGCCCGGTCGAGCTGCTGCTCGAGCTGCTGCAGCATGTTCCGGCTGATGGCGTTGCGAACGGAAGGGCGGTTGAGCGTTATTCGAGCAACACGTCCTGCATGCGTATACATTACATCGCTCATGATGCTGTGGCATTCGCAATGTCTTCGGCAGCCTGCTTCCGTAGAGCAACCTTGTCGACTTTTCCGATGGGAAGCAGCGGAAGTTCGCGAACCAGGAAGAAGCGCTTCGGGATCTTGTAGTTCGCGAGATTCTCGCGGCAGTGCGCTTCAAGTGCTTCCACAGTGAGATCGCCGTTCACCAGTACATAGGCGATCCCAACTTCCTGCCAGACCGGATCGCTGATGCCGATCACCGCGCCAATGTCGACCTGTGGATGGCTTTCGATCACATTCTCCACTTCGCGTGGATACACATTGTAACCGCCGGATTTGTACATTTCTTTCGAGCGGCCTACGATGGTGTAGGTGCCATCGGCGTTGCGTTGGCCGAGGTCTCCGGTTGCGAGCCAGCCTTCAGTGTTCAGGGTTTCGGCCGTCGCTTCTGGCCGGTTCCAATAGCCGAGCATGTTATAGGCAGACCGCGCCTGGATTTCCCCGGTGACACCCGTTTCCGCAATCACATTATCGCCGTCAGCAAGGCGAACCTGAGCGCCCGGCATTGGCCAGCCGACAGTTCCAGACAGGACTGTGCGATCGCGTGTAGGGGGCACGACTGTCATCGCACCACAGCTTTCCGTCATGCCATAATTGGTGGCCAGCGGCGCACCATGCTGCAGCAGGCGATCCAGCATGTCCGCCGGCATCGCGGCACCTTCCCAGACGATCAGTTTGACCGCGGAAAGATCGGTTTCAGCGAAACTCGCATCTGCGTATTGGAGCTGGAAGACGCTCGGTACGGAGGCCCAGAGCGTGATCTGTTCCTGTTCCATGAGTTGCAGGGATTTACTGGGTGAGAAGTTTTCCAGAAACACAATCGTCCCGCCAGCAACCAGGGTCGGTGAGGAAATATCGACCACACAACCAATATGGTTCACCGGAAAATAGTTCAGTGTACGCAAGGGGAAGACGGGCCAGACGCGATTCTGTTCCAGGCTGAACTCGACAATGCCCTGATGGTGTAGCAGGGCGCCTTTCGGGCGGCCTGTTGAACCGGATGTGTAGACGATCATGCAGGCATCCCGCCCGCCGCATGTGAAGCGCGCAGATGTAAGGTCGGCATCTGAAACGCCCGCGCCATCGGCCAGGAAGGTTGCGAGACCGATTCCACCTTCCGGAAGGCTACCAGACTGCTCATCAAGCACGACTGTCTGCCGGATGGAGGGCGTGCGGTTCGCAAGGGCTTCCAGTTCCGGGGTATAATCCCGTCCCTCAATCTTCGACCGTGCGAGCAGCAGCACTGGCTGGCTGTCGTCCGCCACATAGGTGAGTTCATTCAATTGGTAACGCGGGTTCAGCCCGACCCAGATCGCGCCGATGGATGCTGTCGCCAGGAAGCAAATGAAATAATCCGGGCTCGGCGTACAAAGCGTGGCGACCCGGTCGCCCTTTTTGACGCCCGCGCTGAGCAATGCTCGGGCGAGGGCCTCCACCCGGTCGTGGAACTGCCGGTACGTGACGCGCTGGCCTTCCAGTACCATTGCATCGATATCCGGGGTAAGCTCGGCATAGTGACCGACAAAGTCGCTGATCCGGGGGAAGGCGGGTGGCAGTGTGATGTCTGCGGGGGCGGGAAGGGACATGGCTGTATGCTCGGTTCGTCTCGAAAATCAGGGCTGGGTGCACAAGGCGCTTATTTGTTGATCCAGATCGCAAGCCATTCACCGATCAGGGCAGGGCGTTCCTCGCCTTCGATCTCGATGTGGCATTCGAACTTCACCATCTGACGATCTTTTTCATCGGTGTAGTTTTCCAGCGTCTTGAAATGCCCGCGCACCCGGCTGTCCACGGGAATAGGGGACACCAGCCGCATCCGGTCGAAGCCATAATTCAGGAAATAGCCAACGTCCGCATGTTCGCGATCATTCGAGTCGCCCATAGCCGAATGCAGCAGATGGGTTAGCAGCGACATGGTCAGGAATCCAAACGCGATCGTGCGGCCGAACGCGCTGTTTTCAGCGGCCCATTCCGGATCGACATGCATTGGATCGGGATCAAGTGTGATATCACCGAAGCCGGAGATCATTGGCTGATCAACCGTCACCCATTCCGAGGTGCCGACATTTTCTCCAGGGCGGAACATCGCAAAATCGACGAGACCGACTTGATTATCACTCATTGTATTGTGCCCCATTTTCTATTGACAAAAATGAGTATGGCCTCATTTTCATATTTAAGTCAACCGGACCATCGCGCAATCGCGACATTCGGGCGAGACAAAGTGAGTTGAGATGACCGGAGCGCGTAGAATGGGGCCGACACCACGCAGGATTCTTCTTTCCTACAGTATGGGATCGATCGGGACCGGTCTCTATCTCACTGTTCCAAGCATTCTGCTGCTTTATTACCTGACACAAATTCTGGGCATTTCGCCAGCGCTGGCCGGGTTGGCGGTATTCCTTCCGAGAATCTGGGACGTTGTGACGGATCCGGTAATGGGCTGGGTTTCCGATCGTACCCGGTCCCGGCTTGGCCGCCGGCGTCCATACCTGCTGATCGGCGCGATCCTGACCTCCCTGACATTCGGCTTCCTGTTCAGCGCGCCGGTGTTTCCAAGCCAGGCGATGAGCTTTGTCTATGTTCTGGTGATCTATGTGCTGAGCGCCACCGCTTACACGGTCTATGCCGTGCCGTACCTGTCCATGCCGGCTGAAATGAGTGCCGACAGCTCTGAACGGTCCCGCATCATGAGTTACCGCATGACATTCGCGATGGTTGGGGTATTGGCCGGTTCAGCGCTCGCCCCGGCGCTTCTGGAATTCTATGGCGGAGGACGCGCCGGTTTCGCAGCGATGTCCTGGACGATTGGCACTATCTGTGCAGTGACGATGTTGTTGGCGTTCTTCGGAACAGCGCGATCACCCGATGTGTCTGCTCCGGCCGAGGACGAACACAGCAGGGGCAAACTGTCCGACCTGCGAAAGGATCCTGACTTCCTGGCGCTTGCGCTGGCCTATATTGCCCAACTGGCCGGATTTGGCGTGTTTATGGGGGCAACACCTTATTATGTGACAGACGTTACCGGCCAGAGCGAAGGCGTCATTTCCGAGATGTTCCTGTCGCTCATGGGCGGAACGGTCATGTCGCTCTTTGTCTGGAATATCCTGGCCACGAAGATGGGCAAGGCGCGGGCATATATGCTTGCCGGCGTCATCGTCGCGATAGGGTTCGTGTTCTTTTGGCTGACAGCACTGGATGGGCAAAAGGCGGTAACGCTGGCCGCGACGCTCATCATTGGCATCGGCTTTGGTGGCTTGCAACTCCTGCCATTTGCCATGCTGACAGACGTCATTCATGCAGCCCGCCTGCGCGGACGGGACTCTGCCGGCGTCTATACCGGTGCCTGGACGGCCGTCGAAAAGGGTGGTCTGGCACTGGGGCCATTGATCGTCGGCGGCGTTCTGAGCCTCGGGGGTTATGTTTCCGCCTCAGAAACGCAGGGTAGTGACACCGTGGCTGCAATCCGGGCTGCCATGACACTGGTTCCTGCCGTCTTTGTGTTGATCAGCATTCCGATCATGTTCCGGTGCAATCCGGCGCACCGCGCGGATGAAATGGGAATAGAAGCGTTAAGTCCGTGACGCGGACAGCTCGATCATTTCGGTGGTCATCTGTTCCTGCCGGGCTTGCTGGTAGGCCTGTTCGACTTCCGTGCGGCGCGTGCGGAGATTGTTCTGGGCTCTCGCCATGGTTTCCACGCGCGCGCGGGCTTCGGTCTCAGCCCCTTGCATCATCACATGCGCGACGCTGGCGAACAGGGCTTCCTGGAGCAGGCCAGTCAACAGGTCTTCTGCCGGCAAGGTCATCAGCGGTGCAATTTGCGAAGTCATCCCTTCAGGCGGCTCCGGAGGAAAAAGACGCGACAGCCTGGCGGCATGGCCGCTACGGGGAGACCCGGTCAGGGCACGGATCGGGCCGGGATGGTGGGGCGAATGCTCCACCAGGACGTCCGTCGTGCGGCTGGCGAGCGCGGGTATTGCTGCAGGATGTCCCGGCAAATCGGCCGACCACAAGACCGGCGCATGCGCGGCATTCAGCATGTCAGCCGTCCGGTTCCCGATAACCACAAGGCCCATGCCGGGCTCGAGTGCGGATTGGGCCACTTCGCCAATATGTTCCGGATAGGCGCCGCAAAAGCCTTGCGCCGCACCGACGACCAGCAACAGGCCGGGCCCCTCCGGTTCCGAATGCGGCGCTGAGGCTGCGATGGAGATCGCCAGCGCGTGCCTCACCGTCCCCGCATAGGCAGCAATCGCCTGCATTGCGGTTTCAGAGGAGCTCGCATGACTGGAAGCAATTGCGCGTAACGCCCCGACGACGTCGCCAATTTCATCGAGGCTTTTCAGACGGTGCTGGATCTCTTCCGGGCGCTGGCTCATGACTGTTTCAATGCGGTGTGCACGGCCTCCAGCAAGGCCGACTTCGTCGCCTTGTCCAGCTTGTCTGTCTTCACGTCCACTTCTGAGAATTTGGAATCCGTGGCGAGGAGCGACGACAGTCGTGCCTTCAAAGTGGGGATGTCTTTCAGGTCCACATCATCCAGAATGCCTTCGATCAGAGCACTGAGCAGTGCAATCTGCGTCATCAGGTCCAGTGGGGAAAGTCGTGGCTGGGCCAGTAGGGCGGCAATACGTTCCCCTCGCTTCATCCGCGACGCCATGGCCTCGTCGCCAAACCCTCCAAAGCGCGAGAACATCTTCATTTCCAGATATTGCGCGTAATCGAGCCTCAACCGTCCGGCGACGGACTTCATCGTTCCCCATTGGGCCTTGCCGCCAACTCGGCTCACCGACAGGCCAATGTCGATGGCAGGACGCTGGTTTGCGGCAAATAGCGATTGCGACGTAACGATCTGGCCGTCCGAGATCGAAATCAGATTGGTTGGAATATAAGCCGAAAGGTTTCCGGCCTCGATTTCAGCGATGGGCAATGCGGTCAGTGAGCCGCCGCCGCGGGCATTGGACAGTTTGGCTGCGCGTTCGAGCAGACGGGCGTGCAGATAGAAGATGTCGCCTGGATAGGCTTCGCGGCCGGGCGGCTGCCGCGACAGCAGCGCGAGTTCTCGGTGTGTTGCGGCATGTTTGGTCAGGTCGTCATAGACAATCAAGACATGCTGTCCCCGGTCGCGGAACCATTCGGCGATGGATGTCGCGGAGAACGGTGCCAGCCATTGCAGGCCCGGTTCGGCAGAGGCTTCGGCGACGATGAAAATCGTTTGCTCCATTCGCCCATGCTCGCGAACCGCATCAATGACATGGCGGACCGCAGATGTCCGCTGGCCGATGGCTACATAGATCGAGATAATGTCGCTATTGGCCTGATTGATGATTGTGTCGACGGCGATGGACGTCTTTCCGGTCTGGCGTTCCCCGATGATCAGTTCGCGTTGCCCCCGGCCCAGCGCGAACAGGGCGTCGACAACGAGCAAGCCGGTTTCGACGGGTTCCGTGACGAAATCCCGATCGATAATCGCAGGTGCCGGGCGTTCCACGGGCAGTCTTTCGCTGCCTTCAGGCATCGATCCGTTGTCCAGAGGACGCCCCAGAGGGTCCAGCACTCTGCCGAACAGGTGCTCCCCGACCGGCACGGAAGCAAGTTCTCCCGAGCGGGTGACATGGGTGCCGGCAGCGACATCGTCAGAAGGGTCGAGGCAGGCGACGTTCAAGTGGTCTTCTTCAAGCGTCATGACGAAGCCGCGCGCACCGTTTGAAAAAGTCAGGATTTCATTGAGCTCAGCGCCCGGCAGGCCGTCGACAGTCGCGAGCCCATCAGCGATGGCGATGACCTTGCCGCGCTCCTCGGACTCGGCGCCAAGCTGCACCCCGGCGATCCGAGCCTTCAAAGGGTCCAGTGCGGGATCAGTCCGGCCGGTCATCGCGCATCGCTTCTGAAATCTGGTCCAGGTCGTGGGCCAGCGAGTTCCGGATCGCGCCGCTGTCCGAAACCAGTTCGAGGCCGGAAATCAGGTCAGGCGCAACGGAAACGTCCGGGTCTATGTCGAACGGCGCCAAAGCGGACGTCACGAGGGAATGATCGCTTTCGGAAAGCGGCGCGGCGCTCAGCAGTTTCAGGTGCCCGCCTTTCAGCAGGGCTGTCCGTTCCGCGGATGGCATTTTATGAAGCGACGCGACCAGACGGCTGACATAGCCTGCGAGATCTTGTGGCTGCGCCGTCAGGGCCCTTTGGGCAATCAAGGTGGCAAGGTCCCGGGCGCGTGCCAGTTCCTGCGCCTTGCTGTCGCTGGCGTTGCGCGCGTGCGCGGCTTTTCCTTCGGCGATGATCTTGTCGACTTCTGCATGGGCTTTTTCCAGCAAGGCTTTGTGCTGTGCTTCGGCATCCTTGCGTGCTTGGGCAAGGACGTCCTGGCGGGCCGCCACGGTTGCATCAGCCTCGTCGAGGGCCTTGCGGGTAGCGGCCTCTGCGTCGCGCTTTGCAGATTGTGCAGCGGTCAATGCTGCATCCGTTTCCGCCTGCCGGTGCGTGATAATGTCCGCAACCGGACGGAAAAGGAAATACCTCAGAATCGCCAGAAGCAGCAGGACATTGACGACCTGAAAACCGAATGTGACCCAGTCAAAATTCATTGCGTGAAGGGATTAGCGAAAAGCAGCAGAAGGGAGACGACGAGACAGTAGATCGCCGTGGTTTCGATCATGGCGAGCCCGACGAACAGGGTCCGCGAGATCGTCCCGGCAGATTCAGGCTGGCGGGCGATGGCTTCCAGCGCGGCGGCGACAGCGCGCCCTTCTGCCAGCGCAGGGGCGACAGCACCAAGGCACACCGCAAGCGTCGCACATATGATACTGGCGATCTCGACATATTCAATCATGTGGCAGTTCCTTCTGCTGTCTTGTGTTGTCTACGCCCGTTTCGCTGACCGCCGAACCGACGAAGACCAGCGCCAGGGTGGCAAAGATATAGGCCTGTACCGCCCCGGTCAGCATCTCCAACGCCATCAGCGGGATCGGCACCAGCAGGCCGGCGAGGGACAAGACGATGCTGATCACGAACACGCCGCTCATGACATTGCCGAACAGGCGAATCATCAGCGAGAAATGCCGTGTGACCTGTCCGATCACATTGAGCGGCAACATCAGCCAGCTGGGCCGGACAAAGCTGGAGAGCCAGCCGCCGATCCCTTGTGACCGGATGCCCCAGTATATCGAGGCGAAAAACACGATCACCGCCAGCGCGGCATCTGTCTCCAGATGAGCGGTCGGGGGTTCGACGCCGGGGACGAGCGATGTCCAGTTGGCGGCAAGGATGAAGATCAGGAGCGTCCCGATCAGCGGCCGGAAGCGGGCAGGGTCGCCTTCCACGGTCGCGCGGATCTCACTGTCGAGTGTGCTGACGATCAGTTCCAGCACGGCCTGTGCCCGGCCGGGCTTCAGCGTCAGGCGGCGGGTCATCAGGAAGGAGGCGATCGTGAGGACCGCCATGATGCCCCAGGTCACGACCACCGGCCACGTAATGGCGAGCGGGCCGAGCATGAAGGCCGTCTCGACATTGAATGGAGATGCGTTCATCGCCGGGCTCCCCTCATGACGATCATCCGGCCGACCAGCACACCAGCCGCCCCGGCCAGCAGCACCAGCGCGCCAGCCTGCGCGAACAGCCACAGGATGCCGATCAGCAGCACGATCCGGGCAAGCTGCAGGCCGATGGCGGAGAGGCGGCCTGCGACAATCATTTCCGCAATCCGTTCGAGGCTGTAGAAATGCAGCCAGCCGATCCCGATCCCGGCCAATCCGGCCAGCAGGGCGAGTATGATTGTGCCCGCGTCCGGCATCATTGTTCCTCTATCCAGCGCCACGCCAGCACAAAGCCCAGGGCTGCACCGGCCATCAGCAGCGCGGCGGCCATGGTGATGCCCGTGTGCAGCCACTTGTCGAGCCAGTGCCCAATGAACAGCCCAGTCAGGATAGGGACAACGATGATCCATCCAAGTGCGCCGATAGTCGCGAACCGTCGGGCAAGAGACGGTTCGGGATCCGCTTTGCCAGCCTTGTCCAGCGCGTCCGCGCGGCGGGCGGCTTCTTCGGTGCGGTCGCTCTCTTCACTCATTTGTCGGCATCCGGCTGCAACCCCAGCGTGTCACCCCCGGCGGCGAGTTCATGCATCAGGCGGCGCACGGCGTGCGCATAGAGTTTCACACCCTGCGCCCGGGCCCGGCGGGATTCGTCCAGCGCCTCCTTCCGCGCGGCAGAGACGCGCGCCTGGAGGGAGGCGAGATCTTCGCTGACGATGGCCTCCCGGCAGGCGATCCGCACTTCGCTTCCGCCCATCACGCTGAAGATGCCGCCCCTGAGGGCACAATAACGCCATGGCGCCTCCGCCGTGCGCCACCGCATGACGCCGGCATCGATCACGGTCAGGAAATCCGTGTGGCCCGGCCGGATGCCGAAATCCCCGCTCGCATCTTCTGCCCGCAAGGATATGACCGCATCTTCCTGCAGGATGATCTGCAGCGGTGTTGTGACGGTGAGTTTCAGCGTTTCCATCACGACGCCTTCTTCCGCCGCGCATTTTCGTTGGACCGGGCCTCGTCCAGAGACCCGATCATGTAGAGCGAGCTTTCCTCCCAGTCGTCGCATTCGCCGGACAGGATGGCGCGGCACCCGGCAATCGTGTCTTCCGTTGGAACGCTGCGGCCTTCCATTCCAGTAAAGGCGGCGGCCACGAAGAAGGGCTGTGTCAGGAAACGCTGCAGCCTGCGCGCACGGCCGACCAGCAGCTGTTCGTCGCGGCTGAGTTCCTCCACGCCAAGCAGGGCGATCACATCCCGCATCTCACTGTAATGCTCAATCAGTTTACGGACTTCCGTCGCCGTACGGACATGCTCCTCACCCACGATCAGTGGGTCGAGCAAGGTGGAAGTTGTTCGCAAAGGGTCAATCGCCGGATAGATGCCTTCCGCGGCGAGGTCGCGTGACAGCATGACCATGCTGTCCATATGGGTGCTGATCGCGGCAATGGCCGGGTCGGTGAAGTCATCCGCCGGAACATAGACGGCTTCGATTGCGGTCACGGCAGCGCGGCTGGAGGAGGTGATGCGTTCCTGCAGGTCTGCCACTTCCGTCGCCAGCGTCGGCTGGTATCCCACCCGGGACGGCATGCGCCCCAAGAGGCCGGAGACTTCGGCGCCCGCCTGAACGAAGCGGAAGACATTGTCCATCATCAGCAGGACATTGCGCTGGTCCTGGTCGCGCACATGTTCTGCAATCGTCATCGCGGTCAGCGGCACCCGCCAGCGCGCGCCCGGCGGCTCGTTCATCTGTCCATAGACGAGAATGGTGCGGTCCAGCACGCCGTAATTCGTCATGTCGTGAAGCATCTCATGTCCCTCGCGCGAGCGTTCCCCGACGCCTGCAAAGACGGACACGCCGTCATAGTCCTTCACCATTGCATGGATCAGTTCGGTGACCAGCACGGTCTTGCCGACCCCGGCGCCGCCGAACAGCGCCGCCTTGCCGCCCTGTGCGAGCGGGGCCAGAAGGTCGAGCACCTTGATGCCGGTTGAGAATAGCTTCACCTCTGCGCCTTGCCGGGAAAGCGGCGGAGCGGGCTGGTGGATGGATCGGCGCGGCGTGCCGCCCGGCAAGGGCGGGCCGCCATCCCCGATGTCGCCGACAACATTCAACAGCCGCCCCAGCACGTCGTCCCCGACCGGTACGGTGATGGGGGCGCCGGTCATCCGCGCGCTCATGAGCCGGGAGAGGCCCTGTGTTGGTTGCAGCGCGATGGCGCGGAAATGCTGGGTATCCAGGTGCGCCTGGACTTCGCAAACGACAGCAGACTTATCCGGATCAACGATCACGGCATCATTGATCGCCGGCAGCTCGCCTTCGCAGACAAAGTCTATCACCGGTCCTCGAACGGCTGTGACCCTTGCCACTTGGTCAGGCAATACACCCTCCCGCTTCCTGCTCAGGCCAGATGACACGGCAGAACATCTGACTTGGTCTGCGTCTGCGACACGAAGAATAGCAGGTCGAAGTTCTGCCGCAATGGGATAGTCAAAGCGCCGCAGGGTGAGGGGCAGATTGGGTTCGATCCACCCACAGTACGCCCGTTGTGCCTGCAGGTTACGCGCAAACAGGGGGCTTCAATTCCCGGCATAGGTGCCCAATCCAGCCTTCCCGGCATGACGGACCTCACCGATTTCTTCTCTCATGCCTGGCAAACGATCGGGCGCGCCATTGCGGAAGCGGGCCTGAAGGCCGGGCTACGCGAGGTGCCGGAGACGGTTTCGAAGACGGTGAAGCGCCGCTGCCTCGGTGAGCTGAAACGGCTCGGCACTCTGCTCCGCCGTCTGATCTTCCTGATGGCAATGCATGTGCAGCTCGCGCCGGTTAAGCCGCGCCTCGGCTCAAACTATTTTGAGAAGAGCGAAGGTGACGCGCAGAGCAAGTATACGTGCTCGCTCGTGCCGACGAAGGCTGGCAAAGCGCCGGACTTCCTGCATGGGCCCATCATCGTGCCAATGCGCGGGCCTGTGCTCGCCCCCCTGATTGATCGCTGGCAGGCCATGCTCGAAGCGCTTCAGGGCGCCGAGCGTCGGGCCAAATGCCTCGCCCGTACGCTGCAGCGCCAGAAGGCGGCAGGCGAGCCGAAACCCTACATCGTTCCCATTGCAAAGACCCACGCCATGCACCGCGCCGTGGCCCTCATCTCGGGTGGGCTCACCGTTCAGCTGATCGAAGCGTTGAAGGCATGGCCGGACCCCGACACGAGCCGACCTCACCATCAGCCAGGAACCTGCCGGAACGCCGAGGCGTTTCCCGGCGAACGTGCTGGCTCTATCGCCGCACGTCGAACTTGTCGGCTTTCCGGTCGCCCATCAGCATGCGCTGTTCCAGCCGGCGGCGCAGGGCCGCGTAATAGGCTTCGAGGAAGGCGATGTCGGTCTCGCCGGGCTGGGCGACCCACCCGATCTTGGTGCGGATTCGTTCGGCGACCTGCTGCTTGATATCGCCGGTCGACTGGCGCAGCACATCTTCCAGAACGTGGAGTTCGTGAATGCCATAGGCGTCTGCCTGTTCCGGCGTGAAGGCGAACATGTTTGTGCGCGGGGCGGTGACGGTGACCTGCGCAATGTCGCCCATCAGTTTCACTTTCGGCGCCTTGATCACCCAGGTGCCGGCGATCAGGTCACCGACGCGCAGCTTGTCCTTGTTGAAGACCGGGAAGAACAGGAACACGCCGGACCAGAGCAGGCCGAAGACGGCCATCCAGGCGCCCAGCTGGTCGCCGCCCATCAGCAGGAACTGGATCGGCAGGCCGACTTCGATTTCCCGCGTGAAATTACGGGCCAGCACCGCATTGGCCGTCAGCCGTCCACCATCGCGGGAAGCCACCCGAAGGCCCAGGGCGCGCTTGCCGGGCGTGGCGGCCTTCCGGCCGATCTCGAAGAAGATGTAATAGAAGTTGCGGATGAAGAAATAGAACACCAGCCAGAAGGCGAATGCGATGTTCACATTCTCGATGCCCATGGACGCAGCGCCATAGGAAAGGCCGAGCAAAGTGCCGATCACGATGGCCCACTGGATGGCCACATCCATCGCAAAGGCGCCGGCCCGCTCTGCTGCTGTGGCGAGCTTCAGGTGTAACTTTGCGCCTTCCGGGGTGACCAGTTCCCGTGTCATCTTGTTGAGGCGTTGTGCCTCCGCCATGCGCGCCCGGCGCCGGCGGGCGGCTTCGATTTCCATCTGCTTTACAGGTGTGGCTGCCTGGGCTGTCATGTGCCTGGCCTCTGCCGGGGAAGGTAGAAATAGAGCAGCCAGAACACCAGCGTCGTACCGGCGATGGCGTAGCGGATCGTATCGGAATTGATCAGTTGCCGTCCGAAGCTTTCCAGAATTGCGGCGATGATCAGCATGATCACGCAGCCCATCGCAATGGTCGCCGCTTTCTGTCCGGACTGCCTCGCAGATGTCAGGCGGGACATTCGCCCCGGGAATGCGACCGCGCCGCCGACGACGAAACCGCCTGCGCCTGCAAGCACGATGGCAAACAATTCCGTGACCCCATGGATCAGCAGCCAGCCGGTGAACTCATAGCCAAGGCCCTTGTCCCAGAAGACCGCATACATGGATCCCAGAATGATCCCGTTCCAGACAAGCAGCCACGCCGTCGGGATGCCGAACGCAAAACCGAGTGCAAAGGCAAAGAGCGCAATTTGCGCATTGTTGTTGAACAGGAAGCCGGCAAAGGCGGTCAGCCGGTCCTGTCCGATCTCGCCAGGTTCAGTGTAGATTGTGGAGCGCAGCTGTTCCACGGTCGCGTCCGGTGTGCGGATCTCGCCGAAGCTGTGGCCATGAATGGTCCAGTACCAGTCCATGTCCTGCAGGCAGAGGAAGAAGGCGAGCGCTGCGCCGCCGAACAGGAAGAGGGCCGCGAGAATTGTGGAGAGCACCGCCCCGCGCACGGCTTCCGGCCAGTCGGCGCGAATGAATTGCGCCATCCGCTCGCCAAGGGAGGTGCGTGCGCCGTAGACATAGAAATAGGCCCGCGTGCAGAGGCCTTCCAGATAGGTGATGACATTCTGGTCCAGCGAAATGGAGCGGGCGACCGAAAGGGACGAGACGGCTTGCCGATAGAGATGCGGCAGCGCCATCATGTCTTCATCCGACAGCGCTTTCACGCCGGAATTTTCGGCACGGGTGAGGATCAGGTCCAGCTTGCGCCAGTCGGACTCCCGCTCTTCGCGGAAGCGGTAGGACTTCAGCATATCGCTCAAAGCATGTCCCTCCTCTTGATCTCAAGGTACCGGGAGAGCAGGGCGCCGCCGAAGTGTTCCGGCCGGGTCTCGATGATCTGCACGCCCATCCGCTGCAGCCGCCGCAGAACGACATCGCGTTCGGACAGGAGATTGCCTGCGATCACCGCGCGGGAGACATCCTCGGTCGTTTCCGGCGGCGCATCCGCCATTGAGGAGAGCGCTTCGTCCTCGAAGGTCGCGAACAGGACCAGATGCCGGTCGGTCAGCCGGCGGACATTTTCCAGCATCAGCTCAGCGGAGATGGTGTCGACGAAGTCGGAGAAGATGATGATCAGGCTGCGCCGTTCCAGCTGGCTGGCCAGGGTGGAGAGTGCGAGTGTGTAGTTGGATTCCTCAGCCGAATAGTCGAGCCGGGCGGCGAGGCTCTGCATGCGCGGAAAGCTCCGGGAACCGGACTGGAAACCGCTGGCAAGCCCGGGCTTCGCATCGAAGCCGAAATACATCGTCCGGTCGCCATTGCGCAGCGAGACATATGAGAGAAGGAGGCCCGCATTGATGGCCCGGTCGATCTTCGGCACGCCGCCCAGCGGTTCGCTCATCAGGCGGCCGGTATCGAAGGCGAAGACGATATTGTGGTTGCGCTCGGTGCGGAATTCCTTCGCTAGTAGGTGACGGTGGCGAGCGGAGTGTTTCCAGTCGATGGCCCGGCGGTCCATGCCGGCGGCGAACTCGCGCAGGGCGTCGAACTCGCTGCCGTCGCCGCGCTCGATCTGTGTCTTGATGCCGAATTCGGCGTCGCGGGAGAACAGGCGCACGGCCTCATCCTTCACCCAGCGGATATTGGGCGTGACGACGATTTCTGTACCAAGATCGCGAATATGCCGCTTCTGGATGAGGCCCAGCGGTCCCTGCCAGCGGCACCAAAGGCGAAGCAGTTTCGCTGTGCCACGGCGAAGAGGTGTAAGCGTGAATTGGTAGCGGCGTTCATTCCCCTCCCAGCCGCGAAGGCCACGCGTGGGAACGTCTTCAAGCAGTTCGCTTGTCTCCAGTTGCACCTCCAGTCGTGCGGGGAGGCTGCCTCGTGTGAAGCGGAAGGTGACCGGAAGCGGATCGCTATCGCCGGCATAGAGAATGGGCGGAGCCTCGATATCGGTTTCGAAAGCGCGAAGCGCCGGTCCAATCATCGCATCGAGAACCATCAGACCGCCGATCAGCGCAATCCATCCTGCCGAAAGGGTCCAGAGGTCCGGACGCAGCAGGGCGATGCCGACCATCAGCGGCAGGCCGAGCAACATCAGGAAGATAGCGCGAGCGGTCGGGGAAATCACCGGGGCGCCGCCGTCTGTTCGATAATGGCCATCAGGGTTTCTTCCGTGGTGCGGCCTTCGATTTCTGCGGCAGGCGAGAGCAGGACGCGATGGCGCAGCGTCGGCAGGGCAAGCGATTTGACGTCATCTGGAATGACAAAGTCACGCCCATCGAGCGCTGCGCGGGCGCGGGCAGCGGTGGCGAGCGCAGCTGCGGCGCGGGGGCTGGCGCCGGTCTCCAGCGCAGGCGAGGTGCGTGTCGCGCGTACGATGTCGACAACATAGCCGATCACATCGTCCTGAATTTTTGTTGCGGACACGGAGGTGACAGCGGCGTCGAGTTCCTCGTGAGAAATAACGGGTTCGATCCCGAAGGCGGCGGGAGTTTTCATGCCGGTCCGGGTGCCGTGCTGGGCGACGATTGCGAATTCTTCCTCGCGGGAGGGGTAGTCGAGCGTATGCTTGAAAAGGAAACGGTCCAGCTGGGCCTCTGGCAGCGGGTAGGTGCCTTGCTGCTCGATCGGGTTTTGGGTCGCAATCACCATGAAGCGGTCATTCAGCTGATAGGCATCGCCATCGATGGTGACTTTCCGCTCCTGCATCGCTTCCAGCAGCGCGGCCTGGGTCTTCGGCGGGGTCCGGTTAATCTCGTCTGCAAGCAACAGATCGGTGAAGATCGGACCTTTGGTGAGCGTGAATTCGTTGGTCTGGAAGTTGAACAGGTTCGTGCCCAGAACATCTCCGGGCATGAGGTCCGGCGTGAACTGGATACGGCCGAACTCCAGAGAAATGGAGCGCGCGAAGCACTGCGCCAGAAGCGTCTTGGCCGTCCCGGGTGGCCCTTCCAGAAGGACATGGCCAGACGAGAACAGCGCCGTCAGGAGCAGGTCGACTGTCACGTCCTGGCCTATGACGGCTTTTCGGACTTCGCCGCGGATTCGTGTGGCCAGATCGCGGATGTCAGCTGGGGTCATTCATGGATCTCCTGAGAATATCGCGGCGCCAGCGCCAGAGGTCGCGGGCCTTGTGCATCAAGTCTTCCCGGTTGGCGGCGGGGCCGCGCAAACCGGCTTCAATCTGTGAAAAGGTCTTGCCGGAAACATCTTCCGGCCCAAGACGGTCGAACAATTCAGAAAGCTGCGCCTCGGTGAGCTTCCGCGGTGCGCCGATTTGTTTTGCAAGGCGGCGGCGGATGAGGGAAAGGTATCCTGGCGCCATTCGTGTTTCGCGGCGTGCCATGGACACCAGACCAGCCGAGTTATCCGCGAGTGCTTGCTTCCCCAGGGCAATCGCGCGGGTCTCGCGGGCTGGCGGGCCGAATCGGATCGTGGCTGCCCAGCCGAGCAAGAGCGCAGCGGCCAGGGCGACAAGTGTGACTCCCAGGAAGGGGATGTCGAACATCATCTGCAGCAGGTTTTCAGACCGTGTAAAACCATGCAGCGTCGCGTCAAAGATGATCGGCTCATCTTCGCTATAGCGCATCATGTTGATCATCTGCATCGCGAGACGGGCATTCTCACGTTCCGCCAAACCGAACGTGTTTATCAGGTCGGGGTCGGCAAGAATGTAGATATCCCGGCCGGGAAGCTGGGACAGGAGGGCACCTTCACCGGTGCGAATGATGGGCGTCAGCTTCTCTGACTGGAGCAGCTGGAGCTGCAGATCCGGTTTGATTGCCGTTTGTCCGAAAGGTGTCGCGA
Source organism: Hyphomonas sp. GM-8P (assembly GCF_003263315.1). Classification (NCBI taxonomy): domain Bacteria; kingdom Pseudomonadati; phylum Pseudomonadota; class Alphaproteobacteria; order Hyphomonadales; family Hyphomonadaceae; genus Hyphomonas; species Hyphomonas sp. GM-8P. Next base: position 70,933 of record NZ_AWFE01000002.1, on the reverse strand, counting down.
TGCGGCCGGGCACATCAGTCCGTATGACTTCGGCCTCGATCCCCAATGCGTCAAGCACGCTGGCGATCGAGCTTTTGTTTGCAAGGTCGGTATCTTTCATGCGGGACGGATTGGTCCAGTCGACCATGCCTGACCATTTGGGCAGGACGATCAGCGTATCTGGTTGGAGCTCATACTCCTCCAGAGACTTGCCCATGCCGCGTGTGGAGAGCGTGAGGACCATCAGGCCGTAATGCCCATCTAGATTGCTTTTGAAGCGGGAGATCTCAACAGGGTAGCCCTGCGCTTCCAGTAGCTGGATGATGCCATTGTATCCGATGGCGGAGGTGGAGAAGGGGTGGTCCCCCGCCCGGTCGCGATCACGCAGTTCCGGCGACCAGCCGGCGAGCACCATAATGGCCCCGAAGGAGAAGACTGCCACCGCAATCAGGATGGCAACCGTGCGGGCCGCAAACGGTGCGGCAGAGGATTGCGAGGTCTCGGTCATGCCCAACCCTCACCGAACGCGAAGTCTTCATAGGAAGCACGCGCTTCCTGCCATCCTTCTGAATCCACAGGGCGTCCGCCGAAGAAGCTCCGCTCGACGATCCGGATGATCGGGCCGAGGCCGCTTTTCGCGCGTTCCGGCAAGTGTTGCAGACCGCCGATCTCTCGGGCTGTGAGCGATTTCGGCACGCCGCCTTCGAGGCGGGTCTGGATATCCTCGATGGAGCGGAAGAGGAGCAGGTGAACGGCCTCAGCGAACTTGCCGGCGCGTGCCAGCGCGTCGGCTTCTTCGAGCAGGCCGCGTGCCATGCCCGCATCGGGGCGCACGTCGATCAGGATATCGTCGCCCTCATCCACTCTGCCTTCTCCGCGCTTGCCAAAGCGGACGCGGATCGCTTCGCCGAACACGAAGTACAAAAAACCCAGCACAACCGCCGCAATGACGGCGTAGAACATGAATTGGAATAAAGGTGACAGATTGCCGAGCAAATCGCCCAGCCATTTCAGCCATTGCGGTGGAGGGTCTGGAGGGGCAATTGGCTCAGCTTCCCACTCCGGACGTTCCAGCTGCATGTCGCGGCGATTGAGATAGTCGGCATGGGCCCGGTCCAGGGCATCGAGGTCAGTCTGCGGCCGCCAGTCTTCAGCTTTGTAGGCGAATTCGTCGTCCAGCACAGGGTCGGCGTCAATGGATGGGGGCACGACGATCGGGCCGGCATGCGGTGCATTCGCATCGCCTGTTTCCTGTGCGTTTGCGGCGCTTGCGCAAATGGGTCCGGCGAGCAGGCAGGCGAGCGCAAGGGCAGTTCCTGTCCTCAACCTCAACCGCACCGGATACTCCTCTGCTGGCGGCGGGACCGCCTGCCTCGACCGACCGACTATTTCAGAGGTCGCAGCTGGCTTCAACGCCCTATTGCGAAGCCGGTCTGGCCAACCGATATAGCGCAGCCAAGGCAGAGATGAGGCAGACCATGGACAAGGCGGCGGTTTATCGCGACCTGAAAGCGGAAATTGAGAGCGTGGTTGCCGGGGAAACCTCGGTCACGGCTCGCTATGCGACCGCGAGCTGTATCCTGGCCCAGGCCTTCCGGCCGCGCTATTTCTGGACCGGATTCTATGTCGTCGATCCCCTGAAAGAGCGTGAGCTCGTGGTCGGTCCGTACCAGGGAACGCTTGGCTGCCTGCGGATACCTTTCGGCAAAGGCGTTTGCGGTCATGTGGCCGCGACGCAGGAGCCGATCATCGTGCCGGACGTGCATGCCTTCCCGGGACACATTGCATGTGATTCCGCGACAAATTCCGAGATCGTTGTGCCGGTATTCGACGCGGAGGGGCAGCTCGCAGCTGTATTGGATGTCGACTCGACTGAGCCGGATGCCTTTGATGAAATCGACCGCGATGGCCTGACGGCAATTTGCGAGATCCTACTCGTCGCCTGATTTCGGCACGGTCGTCATCAGGGTGGCTTCGTACGGTGCCTGTGGCGAGGTGGCCCGGGTGACCGCATCAATTCGGTCGATCAGGTGCTCTTCGAGAATATCCAGCTTGCGGGCGCGGACCCCGGCAACCGTCAGGATTTCATGATCCAGTACCTGCCACTCATCCGAGTTCAGCTCATAAGCCGGCCATTCCGGCAGGCCCGGACCATTGGGATCACCGTTGCGGGCAAAATTGGTCCAATAGGTCTGCATCGTTTCGGCCAGCTTCTCGTCCTTGTCGGACATGGGCAGCAGGGGGGAAGACGACCCAAAGACGAACGGGATTTCAGAACCGTGATAGGCGCCGATCGACTGGCCGCGAGTGGGCGTCGCGCGGGTGAAGAAATACATCCAGGTTGGATGCCCGGATATGGCGTTTGCCTTGCCGACAAAGCGCATGTGTACGCCGAACATGTCATCGCCGAGCATGTCGGCCGCGCCTTCGTCCCAGGTGGCCAGCTGGTCCATTCCGTAGAGTGCCTGGAGGGCCTTTGCCGGATTTTCACCGAAGACTTCAGCCAGATGCTGCTCGCGTTCTTCCAGGGAACCCGTAATGTTGTGGGTCAGAACAGTGGGGGACTGGAAGCCGTCGTAAAAAAGGCTGCCTTCATCGGCATTGTAGCCTGCGAGAATGGGAACTTTGGGGGCTTCGCCAGAACGGATCGTGGCGCCGATCGTATCCGGCAGGAGTTTTCCATCGACGTTCGGAACGAAGTAGCCGACGAGATCCACGCGCTGTTCCGCCCGAGTGACGATCGATGCGGCGGGGATGGAACGCAGTTCTGCAGCGGTTGCCGCCTTGCCGACGAAGGCGCTGAGGAATTCTTCGCCGACAGACTCCATGCTTCGCGATCCGGGCAGAGGGGCCTTGTCGAGATAGTTGGCGTTGTAGCTGCTCGTCCCGCTTTCGAGGATGGCTTTGTGATAGAGCCCGTCCGCCATGGGGGTTGCCATCAGCTCACTGATGGACTGGGCGCCGGCGCTTTCGCCAAAAATGGTGACATTGTCTGGGTCGCCCCCGAAAGAGCGGATGTTGTCCCGTACCCAGCGGAGGGCCGCGGCCTGATCCATCAGGCCGTAATTGCCAGACGTACCGGCTTCTTCGGTCAAGGCGGGGTGGGCCAGATAACCGAATGGGCCAAGCCGGTAATTGAATGTGACGAGCACAACGCCATTCTCGACCAGGGCATTGGCCTGGTAGATTTCCGAGGAGCCGGCTCCGGCCTGATGGCCGCCACCATGGATCCAGACCATGACCGGCAGCAGCGCTTCACCTCCGACATTAGAAGTCCGGACATTGATGAAGAGGCAGTCTTCGGCTTCGGCCGGGGCAGGCATGGCCGCCATATACTTCTTGGCAGCAAAACGCTTCCACCAGGGCAGCCCGGCACCATCAATAATGCCGTTGACGAAACCGTTCATGCCTTTTCGGGCTTGAAGGCATTCCGCGCCGTAGGTCCGCACGTCACGTGGCATCGCGCCCCATTGAGGTGGCGCACCGGGTGCCGCCCAGCGGCGCGCAGACGCATAGGGGATGCCGTTGTAGACCCGAATATCGGAATTGCCGGGATCAATGCCGCCGAGAACCAGCCCTTGGTTAATCCGTAGAGGCTCAGCCAACGCCAGCGGTTTTGCCGGGGCGGTCAGTTGGAACCACCCCCATACACCTGCTGCGACCAGCAGAAAAAACAGAATGATACTAAGGCGTTTCATGCAATCTACCCGACCCCCGCATCGTGCAATCACTATACCAGACCAGATAGGGGTGTCACCGAGTTGTCCCTTTGTTTAACCATGAGAATCCAACCGCCGTGTTAACAAGGACACAAGATCGCCTCTCGGGCGAAAATACCGAGACGCAGGCTCGTGTTTCAGGGGTGCTGGCGTGGTCTGTGGGAAAAGGCGCAATGCGCGCCGTCGCGAATTTGGAAACGCGGAACCGCTTTTTTATATCATTGAAGTAATTGAATAAAATTCTCGATCCTCACGGGGTATCATCAAGATGATTATAAGCGGTCGCGCCAAAATCTCTTTTTCAGCGTTATGAATGATTGCGCTGCAGGACTTTGTGGCTCGACTGACCGAATAACAGGCGCAGATCCGCTGAGAACCAGGATTCCCGATAATCCCTCAAGCCACAGGCGAAACCGGGGGGGAGCGTGCAATTGTCAGGTGAGTTGAAGGACAGCCTTACAGGACCCCTTCGGCGCGGGCCGGGCGTGTTGTCAGCAATTCCTGGCACAACAGACCTGCCTCCCGATGACGTGCCATTGATTTGTAGTCAGGGTGATTGAGGGTTGCGATGAAGGCTTTGCGGTCCGGAAAGAACATCACCATGACGGCATCCCAGTCGCCATTGCCGATGAAGTAGCGTTCGACCTCGCCCATCAGCAGGCACCGGCCGCCGACTTCCGCTGCGGCTATGCCAAAGGCGTCGGCATAGCGTTGATAGGCGACACTGCCGGGCTCGTCTTTTCCAGATTCCGGATCGTCTGGTTGGTATTCCGCCTTCACGCGGAACTTGAGGATATTCACCTGCGCAATGGGGCCGTCATAGGGGTCGTCACGAAACGCGCGGAACTGGTCTGCGGTGGGCTGGAAAGCGGGCATCCTTTGTCCTCCTGTTGCTATTTCTGGTGCGGGTGCAGCGCTGGGTGACGCGTCAGAAAGCGTTCGGCGTAAAAGAGGGCCGCTGCGTGCAAAGCGTGCTGAACTTCCAGGGCGCCATAGTTCAGGAAATCAGCATACGGCATTTCCAGAACTTCTATCTCCTCATTGGGGTCCAGTGATTGCGAACTGGTCATTTGGCAGCCCAGGGCGAGATAGTAGTGCAGCCGGTTATTCTGTGTCGCCGGGTTGGGGTAGCAGGTGCCAACATGGTGCAGTTCCCTGGCGGAGTAGCCAGTTTCTTCCTGTAATTCCCGGGCGCCGACGGCTGGCCAGTCCAGCTCCCCCGGATCGGAGACGCCACCGGGCAGGCCGAGCGTGAATACGCCTGCGGCATGCCGGTATTCCCGGATGAGAACGATATTGCCGGCATCGGTGAGCGGAATGACGGTGACCCAGTCTGTCAGCTCCGTCACATGATACGCCTCAACGATGTGTCCATCCTCACGGACACACCGGTCGGTCCGCAATCCCATGAAGCGGTCTCGCATGACCTGTTTTGAGGAAAGAATTGTCCAGGGCTTCATGTCATCTCACTACAGCCATGCGGGCCAGTTTGGCGACCAGAAGCAGCCAAGGTGCCGCATGGAAGCAAAGATCAAAAATGTCGACAGGCTTCTGAAGTGTTCCGCTAGCAAGCATTTTCAGTTTTTCCCAGATATGCGGTTCAGGGAGAAATGGCGCCAGGCCGAGGGTCAGGCATCCGAAGACCGCGAGACTGAGAGGCAGCTTGTCAAGAAACTCCATCATGGAAGACCTTGAGGTCCGTCCGTAGCGCTTTGGACGTTTTTCAGGTGCCGGTTCAGGAACTCCATTTCGGTCTTCATCTCATGAATTTGCAATGCTTCGCCTCGTATGCCGTGCCTCTGACCTGGATAGGTCATCAGTTCAAACATTTTCCTTTCCTGCTGCAAAACAGCCATCAGACGAGTCGAGTTGTCGAACGTGACGTTGTCGTCTGCCATGCCGTGGATCAGCAGGAGAGGGGTGTTCAGATTACCAGCGGAGGGCAGCACGTTGGAAGCGGCATATCCGCCCGGATTGCTTTCCGGTGTGCCCATGTAGCGCTCCGTGTAGAATGTATCGTAAAGGTTCCAGTCCGTAACGGGCGCGGAAGAAATTGCCGCCGCAAACGTACCTTCTGGGGCCTGCAGAATTGTCATCAGGGTCATGTAACCTCCGTATGATCCGCCCTTGATGGCAATCCGGTCGGCATCGACAAAGGGTTGCGCTTTCAGCCAGTCCACCCCGGCCAGTTGGTCCCGGACTTCAGGTCCGCCCGTGCGGCGATAGATGACATCTTCGAATTCTCTTCCGCGATTGTCACTGCCACGATTGTCGAGCCTGAATACAATATAACCCTGGCGGGCAAGGAACTGATCTGACAGTCTACCCCAGCTGCGCGTGACTGTCTGTACATGTGGGCCGCCATAGACTTCGATGATCACTGGGTACTTCTGTGCAGGATCAAAGTTGGGCGGTTTCAGGATGGAATAATTGAGATCCTGTCCATCTTCGGCCTTCAGGGTTCCATATTCCGCTTCGGCATGACCCGGCAGGAATGGCGTGTACGGATGGTTGTGATTGAGTATATTTTCTTCGATCCAGCCGACACGTGTGCCGTCGATCCGGTAGAGTCCGGTTTGGGGCGGCTGGCTGGGGGATGAGGACGTGCCAATAAAGCTTTGCCCGTCAGGGCTGACCTTTATGTCCCAGAACTTGCCGGCTTCAGTGATGCGAGCAGGAGGTGAGGGCTTTTTGGTTTTTCCGATTGTGGTTCTGTATAAATGCCGCTCCAGAACTGTGTCAGCATAGCCGGTGTAATAGAGCGTATTTCCATCGGGCGAGACTGTTTCAAAGGCGTTCAGCACTTCGTCCGGTGGGGTGACAATGCTCGTGTCGCCATGCCCTTCAGGATCAATGGCGATCGCGTGGCGCATGCCGCCATCTTCCGTCGTCAGGAGAATGCGGCCGTCCGGGAGTTCGAAGAAATCCTTCGAGAGATTTACCCATTTGGCGTTTTGTTCCTTGTAAGGAGACCATATTCGCCAGGGTGAAGAGTCCGTTCGGTTGTAGCGGATTTCTGTTTGCTCTCTATTGACGGTGAGGAACCAGAGACTGGTGCTCGTCCAATAAACGCGAGCGAGATAGGAGTTCGGCCCGGTTTCAAAAATGCGGTCTGTGCGGCCCTTCTTCAGGTCGTGTACGTATAGAGCGATATCGGCGTTTGGTCTTCCGGCGCGAGGATAACGTTGCTCTATGACAGTTACCTTGTCTGCCTCGATGTCGAAGCGGGGAATAATATCGACCCCGCTTTCATCCACTTCCGTATAGGCGACATAGCGTTCGTCCGGGCTCCACCAATATCCCGTGAAACGCTTCATTTCTTCCTGTGCCACGAACTCGGCGACGCCATAGCTGACACCTTTGTCCGGAGCGGCGTCCGGTGTCAGCTGGATTTCTTTTCCTGTGTCGAGCACTACAGCATATACGGCGCCGTCCCTGACAAAGCTGACATAAGTCCCCCGTGGAGAAATGCGGGCGTCATATTCAAATGCTTCGGTGTGAGTCAGCTGTCTCGCGACCGGTCCATCTTCTGACAGAGTGATGAGGTGCAGGTCCCCGCCAAGCGGCACGAGAATCGTATCGGCGGAGCCCCAGCTATAGTCAGTAATTCCAACCGTACCTGAAATTCGCATCCGTTCCCGCAGGGCTTTTTCCTCTTCTGACAGGTTCACAGTTTTGGGCTCGAGAAGTCTTGAGTCGACCAGCATGCTCTGCGTGCCGGTCGAGACGTCATATTGCCAGAGGTCGAACCGGTTCTGTTCGTCAGCACGCGATTTGAGGAACGTCACGCGTGTTCCGTCGGGGGAGTATTTCACCATGCGGGCTGTGGGGCCGGATAGGGAAGGTGACGCATAAAGGCGTTCAAGCGGCAGAGTGTCTGGCGCGTTGGTCAATATTTCGGTCTCCACGGTATTTTTCGGTGTCTGGGCCATCGAGGCGGCGGCAAAAATGATGGCAGCCGCGAGCACAGTAAACAGGGTATGAATGGCGGGTTTCATGCTTCTGAAACTAGCCGTGCCAGCTGGCATTTGTCATCCATTCCAGCTGGTGAAACAGGTCGTTTGCATTTTTTTCTACACTGACTGCTTTCGCCCCCTAGCCAAGACAAGGCCTCACAATAAAGTGAGTTCCATGATGAATGGGGTGGGATTGTTTCAGGAAGCAATTACCCTGGTCGCTTCGGACCGAGGTGGCAACGCACTTCTTCGTGGCGCTGACATGATGCGCCGTGCCGCCGATGCCGGCCATATTGCTGCAGCCAACAATTATGGTGCGATGCTTCACGCAGGACGCGTGGTGCGGCAGGATCTGGTTGCTGCACGAGCCTATTACCATCAGGCGGCGAGCGCAGGTCACCCTACAGGACTGTTTAATCTGGGATTTATGTGCTTTCACGGTCTCGGGGGAGCGGCAGACCACCGCCGTGCCCGGTTCCTGTTTCTGCGGGCCGCGCAGCAGGATGAAACGGACGCCATCACCTATCTCGGACTGATGTTGATGTCCGGACAAGGCGGGGAGGCCGATCCGGCCGCTGCGCGCAATTGGTGGAGCCGGGGGGCGGCCCTCGGTAACAGCCGTTGCGCTTTCAATCTCGGTATTGCCCATGCGGGTGGCCATGGAAGTCCGCAGGATCTGGTGAAAGCCTGGCGTTGGTTCCGGCAATCCGAGCGGCTTGGGAATACTCAAGCCGCCAAGGAGCTTCGTCGTCTTGAGCTTGCCATGAGCGCAGAAGAACAGGACCGCGCTTTTCGAAGGGCGGGCTGATCGGAAGCGGAGCCGGATAGAATGGCCTTTTTCCTCATGAAGCTTATTCCACCGCGCCGGAGTTTCCCCGCGGATGCCAGCGCGCCTGAACTGGAGGCGATGGAACGGCATTCCGACTATATCCGGCACCTGATCGACACCGGGGTCGTGTTTGCGGCCGGACCGGTGATGGACCCTGAAGGGACATGGGGTGTGGCGATTGCGGAGGCCGATGATGAAGTGGATGCGCGACGCCTTTGTGCCGACGACCCTGTCATCCGTGCCGGTCTCGGCTTCCGGTGGGATCTCTTGCCCATGGCGTCGCTGTTGGCTCCAGTTGGGTGACCGCGGGCACCTGCGCGCTTGATTTTATGGGGCGAGTGCGTAACTCAGCGGCGACATAACTTCCCCAAACAGGATTCTTCCGCCATGGCCGGACCTCAATACGTTTACCACATGCAGGGCCTCACCAAGGTCTACCCGGGTGGCAAGAAGGTGTTTGAAAACATTCACCTGTCTTTCCTTCCCGACGCCAAGATCGGTGTGGTCGGCGTAAACGGTTCCGGTAAATCGACTCTGCTTCGCATCATGGCGGGGCAGGACAAGGAGTTCATTGGCGAAGCCTGGTCTGCAGACGGCGTGAAAGTCGGCTACTTGCCCCAGGAGCCGAAGCTTGATGAGAGCAAGACGGTGTTCGAGAACATCGCTGCGGCATGCCCTGAAAAGCAGATGCTGGACCAGTTCAACGAGATCTCCGGCAAGCTCGGCGAAGACTATTCCGATGAGCTGATGGAGCAGATGACGGAGCTCCAGGAGAAGATCGACGCTGCAGATGCTTGGGATATCGACTCCAAGATCCAGATGGCTATGGAAGCTCTCCGCTGCCCGGATGACGACGCGGACGTGACCAAGCTGTCCGGCGGTGAAATCCGCCGGGTCGCAATTTGCGCCCTGCTTCTGTCGAAGCCCGACATGATCCTGATGGACGAACCGACCAACCACCTCGATGCCGAAACGGTCGCCTGGCTCCAGAACTACCTGATCAATTTTCCGGGCTGCGTGATCCTTGTAACTCACGACCGTTACTTCCTGGACGACATTACGACCTGGATTCTCGAGCTCGACCGGGGCCGCGGCATTCCCTACCAGGGTAACTATTCCGACTGGCTGGAACAGAAAGCCAAACGGATGGAGCAGGAGGCCCGCGAAGAGCGTGGCAAGCAACGCTCCCTCGCGAAGGAACTCGAATGGGTCCGTTCCAGTCCGAAAGCGCGTCAGGCCAAATCCAAGGCGCGTATCCAGTCCTATGAGCAGAAGGCCGCCGAGGCCGAACGCGAAAAGGTTTCCACGGCTCAGATCCGCATTCCACCCGGTCCGCGCCTCGGCAACGTGGTGCTGGAGGCTGAAGGCCTGCGCAAAGGCTTCGGCAATAACCTCCTGATTGAAGACCTCGACTTCAAACTGCCGCCCGGCGGTATCGTCGGCGTCATCGGTCCGAACGGTGCCGGTAAGTCGACCCTGTTCAAGATGATCCTCGGCCAGGAAGAGCCGGATGCCGGTACGCTGCGTGTCGGCGATACGGTGAAATTTGGCTATGTCGACCAGAGCCGCAACAAGCTCGACGACGGCAAGAATGTCTGGGAAGAGATCTCAGGCGGTACGGATGTGATCGATCTTGGCGGTGTGGAAGTAAACTCGCGCGCCTATGTCGGTGCCTTCAACTTCAAGGGCTCGGATCAGCAGAAGAAGGTCGGTCTGCTGTCCGGTGGTGAACGTAACCGTGTGCACCTCGCCAAGATGCTGAAGGAAAGCTCCAACGTCCTTCTGCTCGACGAACCGACCAACGATCTCGATGTGGAAACGCTGCAGGCGCTGGAAGAAGGCCTTGATGCCTTCCCTGGCTGCGCCGTGATCATCAGCCACGACCGCTGGTTCCTTGACCGCATGGCCACTCACATTCTCGCTTTCGAGGGCGATAGCCACGTCGAATGGTTCGAAGGTGATTTTTCCTCCTATCTGGAAGACAAGAAGCGTCGTCTTGGTGAGGATGCGGTGAACCCGAAGCGTCTGAAATTCAAGAAATTCGCGCGCTAGGCGAACTTTTTCAGCTCCCGGCACTGTCCTTTACGCAATTCGGTGCGAATCTTGCGTAAGGACGGGCGTCAGGGAGCCCGATATGACGACAAGTGCTGCACCGAAGTTTTCGGTGGTGATCACGAACTACAATTACGCCAACTTCATTACGAGGGCGATCGACAGCGTCCTGTCACAGGACGTGGAGATTGAGCTGGTCGTGGTTGACGATTGTTCCACCGACAATTCGCGCGAAGTCATTCAGTCATTTGGTGATCGCGTTATCCCGGTGTTCCTGGCGGAAAATGTCGGGCAGGGGGGCGGCTTTAATGCCGGGCTTGAAATTGCAACCGGCGATCTCGTCCAGTTCCTGGACGCCGACGATTTCCTGTTGCCTGGGGCGGCGAACCGGATCCTGGCTAACTATGATCCCAAGGTTGCCATGTACCTCTATCGGATGCGCTATGCGGATCTTGAGGACAATTTGGGCGACTTCTACCCGCCGCTTCAGGTGCCGTTTGCAAATGGAGATGTGTCAGCCAGGCTCCGCGACATTGGAAGTTATTCCGGCACGATCACGTCCGGTATGGTTTTCGCTCGTTGGGCATTGCAGCGGATTGTGCCGGTCAATTCAGAGGCATTCGCCTATGGCGGAGACGGGTACCTGACGGCCGCGGTTCCATTGTATGGCCCGGTCCGCGGTCTGGACGAAGCAATTTGTGGTTATCGCCTTCATCCCTCCCAGCACACGCAGTTTGCAAAAAACTACGCCAAGCGAGGTCGGTGGCGGATTGAGCATCATCAGGCGCGTCATGATGTGATCCGCAGTCATTCTGCCCGGCTTGGTCTCAAGGTGGCGGAAGACATCGGCGAACGGGATGCGGATCACCTGCAAGAGCGGCTCATCTCAATCGTCTTTGATCCCGGCGCCCACCCGGTCAAATCGGACACCCGGAAGAATCTGCTGCAGAAGCTGCGCCGAGCAAACCGTCTTGAGTATGGCAGCAAAGCTTTGCCGAAGAATGCCTGGTGGATCCTGATGGGTATTCTGCCGAATGGAGCCGCGCGAACCCTGCTTTCCTGGAAAATTGACGTGGCGGCTCGACCGGTCTGGATGAACAATCTCGGCCGCACGCTTCGAAAGCGGCTGGGCATCGTAACCAACTAGTTCCGCACGATTGCCCTTGTTCTCTGTGGCCTGTCGGCTAGGCTCTCTATCCAGATGTAGAGGGTAATGGGCATGAGAATTCTCGTGACAGCTTCGTTGTTGGCTCTGGTCCTGGCTGGATGCGGGGGGCGGCCTGAACCCGCTCCTCAGGAGGAGATTGCGGTGATGCCATCCTATGAGGCCACAGGCATTGTCGCACAAACTCTACCTGAACTGGTGGAGAGCCTCGCTGCCGGAGAGGTGACATCGGAAGAACTCACCCAAGCCTACCTCGACCGTATTACAAAACTCGATCGCGAAGGACCTCGCCTGCAGAGCATCATTTCGCTCAATCCGAATGCCTTGCCTCTGGCGCGAGCCAGTGACCAGCGCCGCGCGAATGGCGATACGCTTGGGCCTATGGACGGTGTGCCAGTTCTTCTGAAGGACAATATCGAAAGCCTCGATCCCATGCCGACAACTGCCGGGTCGCTGGCGTTGAAAGACAATATCACGGGCCGTGACAGCCCTTTGGTTGCCGGGCTCAGGTCGCAGGGCGCGATCATTCTCGGCAAAACCAATCTCAGCCAATGGGCCAATTTTCGCGATAACGACTCCATGAGTGGTTGGTCTTCTGTGGGCGGACAGGTTCGCAATCCGCATATGCTGGACCGGAATCCTTGTGGATCCAGTTCCGGATCCGGCGTGGCGGTCGCCGCGTCACTTGCTGCTGGCGCCGTCGGCACCGAAACCAATGGCTCGATTATCTGCCCGTCCAATGTCAATGGCATTGTGGGTTTCAAGCCCACCGTTGGCCTGATTTCCCAGGAAGGCATTGTGCCGATCTCTCCTTCGCAGGACACAGCGGGTCCGATGACGCGAACAGTACGCGGTGCGGCCCTGATGATGAACGCCATGGATCCGGGCGATGAGGACTATACGCTCAGCTTGTCACCCGATGCGCTTAAAGGCATGCGGATTGGTGTGTTGCGATTTGCAGAAGGGTCCAACAAGGACATCAAGGAGCACTTCGACGCTGCATTGGCTGTGATGGAAGCGCAAGGCGCCACCCTTGTCGATATTGAAGCGTTTGAGCCGGCGGCAGAAAATTTCCGGGACAGCACGCTCCCGCTACTCGAATACGAATTCAAGGACAGCCTGAACGCGTATCTCGCGACCACCCCGGAAACGGTAACCACCCGGACGCTTCGGGAATTGATTGCGTTCAATGACATCCATGCGGACGAAGAGATGCCGCTGTTCGGTCAGAGTCTGTTTGAGGAATCTGAAGCACGTGGACCACTGACAGATCCCGAATATCTGGGTGCGAAGGCGGCCGTCAGGTTTTCAACGCGGGAGCAGGGGATTGATCGCCTGCTCGCCGAATATGACGTGAACCTGCTTGTGTCTCCATCTGGCCCCGTCGCGCCTCGCATTGATCCGGTCAATGGCGACGTCTGGCCGGCATGGGCTGGCGCGGGTTCCATAGCGGCGCAGGCGGGCTATCCGCATCTAACGGTGCCGATGGGCGATGTGCATGGCATTCCGATCGGTGTGTCGTTTATCGGGTCCGCTGGTGATGATGCCGCAATCATTGCGTACGGCTATGCCTACGAACAGGCGAGCCTGTTGCGGCCAGATCCGCACTATCTGGAAAGCGCAGAAGACCGGCTTGAGATCTCTGCGGCGATGACGAAATAATCAGTTCTGATAGGTGGGGGACGGCTGCAAGGCGGAAAGCACTGCAGCATCCCTGCCGTAAATGTCTTTCAGGTAAGTCACATCCCCGCAGGCATTGCTGACCGTCGTCATGTAGACGACGTAGACGGGAACCACACTCTTCAGATCTACGCGTGTTTCATCGCCTGAGGCGACAACCGTTTCTATGGTCATCCGGTCCCAGCCGGGTGTTTCCTTCAAAATCCACGCAGCTAGGTCCAGGGGATTCTGGACGCGCACACACCCTGAAGAGAAGATGCGTTCATCGGAGTCGAACAAACTCTTGTCGTTGGTGTCGTGCAGATAAACATTGTGCGAATTGGGAAACATGATCTTGACCTGTCCCAACGCATTCTGTGGGCCGGGCGCCTGGCGCAAGCGATAAGGGAAGGTTTCCGCCGAGACCGCATTCCAGTCGATGGTTGCAGGATCAACCTTGCGGCCCTGACGGTCCAGAACCTGATATCCCAGCCGGGTAATCGCAGCCGGGTCCTGCCGGAACTGAGTCAGTTTGTCCTTGCGGGCGATACTGTCTGGAATCTCCCACCACGGATTAAACACGATATATTCGATCTCATCGGAGAAGATCGGTGTCTGCCGCTGCGCCTTGCCAAAAATGGCCGCATAGCTGGATGTGGGCGTTTCCTGTTCAAATGTCGTGACATCAAAACTGGCAATATTTGCAAGCACTGACCGCTCTCCGAGGTCATGCGGCAGCCATCGCCAACGCTCCAGGTTTACGCGCAGCTGATTTATTTGGGTCAGGAGTCGGGACTTGGCCGCGGGATCGGTTGCTGCTTCCATTGCTGCTTGCTGACGAGACAGTTCTCGTCGGAGCGCCAGATAGGAGGGATGTTGTGGTGCGAGCGTGCTGAGCGCAGTGGCCAGCTCTTCTGCGCCATTGTTTTGTATGGCGGCATACATGTTGACTTCGGCAACATCTGGCACGGTTCGGGGCTGCAGTGTTTCCTGGTTCAGATATCCACGAGCCAGATGCGTGGCAGCGAGTTGCCACGCCTTGCCAAGGGCAGAGTTTCGCGCTTCGCCAGACAAGGCTTCAATGTTTTCAAGCTCATATGCCTCAACCGGTAGGCCGTGCTCGGACATTCTCCGGAGTGCATCGATCAGGATCTCCGTTCGAGTAGTCTGGCTATGGTCTTGCTCGTCTGCAATGGGTGGCGGAACCACTGCGCCTTGCGGTGGCTTCGGAGCCGGTGGTGGTGCGGTTGCAGGCACCTGTGTGCAACTGGATAAACAAATAGCAATGGCCGCCAATAGCGTGGCCATTGGCCCGGGCCGCAGAATTTCCATATTTTTCGCTCCGCGGAACTTTAGCCTCGTCAGAAGCGGTTCTTCAGCGAGATCACTTTTGTGATCAGCTTCGCTTCTTCTTCGGTGATGGTGAGCAAGCCAATCAGCTTTTCAAGGAATTCCGCCTCGGATGGTACGAGGACGCCATCGGCAAGGGCGATGTCGAGGCAGTGGGCAAACACTGCGAGGTGCATATCCTTGGGAAGGGCTTCACAGGCTTCCGCCAGCCAGTCCGGCCGGTCCGCCCGCCGTTTGAGAACGATCCGGTTCACCTGTGCCAACTCGTTCTGATCGAGGTTTTTAAGGGTGCGCGAACGGTGTGACAGAGCGCGTATTTCTTCCTGTTCCTGCTCCGCAATCCGGCCATCCGCGAAGGCGGCGGAAAGGATCAGGCACAGAAACGCTTCTGGTATGCTCCAATCGTTGGGGTGGTCCGGAAACTCCGTGACCAGTTCCTGCATGCTGAAGCCCGATTTTTTCTCGGCAGTGATCGGACCGAACAAGGCCTGAGAGTTGTCTTGTGGATCGCCCATTGGCGTATACTCCTGCTTCAATAGCTACTGGGGCAAACGGTGTGGCCTTAGTCGGGTCGGACGGGGGCTGGCACCGGTGGCCAGGCTTCAACATCAGACTTCAATTCTACCAGTGCATCCCTGCGTTCCGTAAGCGCTGTGATGACATCGTCCAGCCATTCGACATTGTCGGGCAGCTCTCTTAAGCGTCGTGGCGCATTTGCGCGGCTCGGCTGAGCAAGAAGATCGGCGATCTCCTTTTCCAGCGCCTTCGACTGTTGCTGCAGCTGAACGATGCTTTGGAAGCCGGCATAGCTGGCGATTGCCGCCTGTTGCTGAGCAATCACCTGATCGCGGTTCGTGACCTGCGTTTCCAGCTTTTCCATTTCGGCCGCTTGCGTCGCCAGTTTCTGATCTGCCTCCGCCAGTTGGGCGCTGGTGTTCGAGAACACCATGAACAAGGCAACGATTGCGGCGGCGAGAACGCCGGCAAGGAAGATGACCATGATGAGCAGACTGGCCTGACCGCGCTTGGCTTCTTTTACCTGGCTGGACAGAGCCATCATGTCGTCATGGGTCGGCACGGACTGGAATACTTGCATGTCCGAATTGTCGGGAGATTGGACTGTTGGCACCGTCATACCCAGTTTTCCTCATTCTCAATGTTCGTGGCCGTCAGGAGCATTTCAAGATTCCATAATGGCCATAGAAGGTGTTCAGATCATTCCAGACAGGATCCTGCGGGCCAAGCGTGACTTCGCGATTGCAGCGCTGGATGACCGTCAGTCCTTGTTGAAGTCTCGCGGCGATATCGACCTTCGCTTGCAGATCATCGAACTGGACAAGGCGCTCGCGATCGGGAGCGTCGGCGAGGGCTTCCTGTCCGCGAGTGAAAGCGGTTTCTGCCGCCTGGAGCACAGACCGCCATTGTGTCTGGGATGCCAGATTGTAGGCGCTGACATCCATCGACTGAGCTTGTTTGAGGAAGAACATACCGCGCAGCAGACTGGCTTCCGGTGTACCGGCATCCGGACAGCGAGCCAGGCTGGTGCCGTCTTTTACGCTTTTGCCGCCTTTCAGGATGGTCGCAAGGCAAGCCTGTCGGTTGTAAACCCAGGTCCGGGCATTCAGTGATACGGCACGCTCCGCATGGCTCAGCGCGCTTTTCTGCCAGCCGTCTGGACGGGTGATCGTTTCGGCGACGCTCATCATGTAGTTGGCTTCAGCAGCCTGGAGGCCATTCAGTCCGTTCTCGGCAGCGCGCAGTGCGCTAAGGGCTGCCGGGAAGTTGCCATTGTTGAACTCTTTTCGTCCAATCTCGTATCGGACTTCAGCGGACACGTTTCCAGCGGCGTTGGCCTGATTGAGGGTCTGCAATGCCAGGTCCGGTTGTCCGCATGCATCATAAGCTGCCGAGAGAGCGAGGATCGTCGAAACCTTGTCTGCTCCCGCAAGACCGGGAATTGCGGAATTATAGGCCGGAATTGCAAGAGTGCATTGTCCTGTGTCGGCGTAGGCATCACCCAGCACGGCGTACCGGGCGGGTATAGGCGCCAGATCGACTGCGCTTTGAAGTGCGCTGGCCGCGCGTTCTGCGAGGGCCTGGCGTTCCACCGATCCTGGCAACCCGGTGACTTTGGAAAGTGCCATGAGTGCCCGGCCAAGAGACTCATAGTCGCCCGCGCGCTCAGCCGTCGCTTCGGATACGGACAGTGTTACTGCATTGCTGTAGGCATCTACTGCGCTTTCAAGATAAGTGCGGGTGCCAGCTGGGTCATGTTTGGCCAATGCCAGATAGACCGCACCCATGCCCCGGTAGGCGGGCAATCTGAACCGGTCTGTGCTGAGCGTGTCGCGATAATCCGTAATGGCGCCGAGTGAGGATTCGACGGAGATGGTTGCGTTGGATTGTGCCAGGTTTTCCCGAACACGTTCCGCCCGCTCAAAGGCGATTTCGGCGAGTTGGTCTGAAGCGGCAGCGGCGTAGTCGGGGCACGAACTGACGAGGCGTCTCAGATCTTCGACATAGAGATATTCCCGTTCGCGGCCGATATCGCTGTTCACACGCCATCGCGTATCAAGAATTTCGCACCCCAAGCGGGCAGCATCTGGTGCTTCGGATGCTGCCGGGATCTCGACGGTGACGCTGGAAAGCAAGGCTGCAGCATCCGTCAGGCAAGTGGTTCGCGTGCCGCAACTGGCGTTTGCTGCGCCACTGTTCGCAACACTGCGCAGGGCTTTGCTGCGCTCCAGCGTCCTGCGGAGCATGAAATGCTTGTTGGTCGCGATTTGCACTTCGCTTCCAGTGAGACTGATCTGGCCGTCCTGTTGAGATGCCAAAGACTGGTCGAGCAGGCTGAGCGCCATTTGGCTGCAGGCACTTGTGCTTTGGCAAAACGAACTGGCAGCGCCCGTCGCAGCAAGGGCATTGTAGGCGCTCGCTGCATTGAACGAGGCAGTTGCCCGTTCGATGCCGCTGCGGGATGGATCGCCGGCGGCGGAAGTGCCGCCACAGGTCCGCGCCATATCTTCCGCTGCCGATGTGGGAACGGCGACTGCCCGGTCGAAGCAATCACTCAGGCTCGACCACGGCTTCGCCTGGACCGGTGCTGTGACACCAGATGCTGCAGATGCACAGCCAACAACAGACAGAACGCCCAACGCACCAAGTGATGCCGTCCAGATTTTCCTGAAGGGAGTAGTATGTGCCGTCATCGTCTCACCCACCAAATCTCAGCAGCCTTCCGCCTCATGCGGCTACGAGACCGTGACCGTCTCGCCATACCACCAATTAACCATAACACCTCAGATGCCACCGGTCATGTGGGGATCCATGGCAGCATGCCAGTGCAGTTTCATTGTACAGGAGTCGGTTTCCCAGAGGAGGTGAGCTTGCGCGATGCATCGACGCAGTGACGGCAGGATATCGGATAAGGAAAGGCCCGCTTCGGGCGGGAAGCGGGCCTTCGGTTAGGTCAATTGTCTGCAAAAGATCAGGTGCGCTTTTCGCTTTCCAGTTTTTGCGTCATGCCTTCGATCTTGTCGATCAGAGCCTGGGCCGATCCGTTTGTCCGGTCGAGCAGGGCGAGGAACTGAGCGCGCTGTTCGATGCCGAGCCAGATCAGGTTTCCATCGAGGTTCAGCGCAACGTCGACAACCTGGTATTGCCCATTGCGGAGCAGAACGCGCCAACGAACATCCATATCCTTGCCGTCATCACGGCGAATGACGGTGTTGACGATAGAATCAGTGTCAGAACGATCGACTGAGTCTTTCACGACAACGGCTTCGCCCCGATAGGCATCGAGTTCGTTTTCATAAACGGCAAGCGCGTACTCCCGGAAAACTTTCTGATACTCAGCGAGCTCCGTCTCAGTGAAACGGCGCGCATATTTGCCAATCGCAAAATTGGCGACCGCCTTCATGTCCGTGAATTCGTCCATATAGGCGTTGAACTTCTGGGTGCGTTCGTCTGCGTTCAGGGACGGGTCGTTCAGAGACGCGAGCACTTCGCTGGCGTTTTTCTGAACATAGGCTTCTGTTTTTGCGTCTGCGGCAGCCGGCAGCGCCAACGCGGCGAGCGCGGTCAGGGCGATTGCGGGGGTCACAAGGCGTTTCACGGGGCGGGCTCCTGCTTCGATCGTGTCTGCTTGGCTATTCGTCAAATTCGTCAAAATCTGGGAGATCTTGGTACAACTCTGACTCATCCTCCGGACGACCATTACGAATCTCAGCCTGACGCTGAGATGAATAAATACGACGAAGGGCCACGTAAGGTTCCGGCTGGGCGTTCAGTTGTTCAATCTGGTCTTCCAGCGCGACACGGGCGTTCAGCGCGGAGAGAACGCCCCGGCCGACGGCAATTTTGTCGTCCAGATCCGGATCCCCATCGAATTCGGTCCATGTCAGCGGATCAATCGCCCGGTCCACGCCACTTCCGAACAAGTCGCGCGGAGTCGTTGGGCCCATGATAGGCATCACCAGGTAGGGGCCGCTATCGACTCCCCAGACGGCCAATGTCTGACCGAAGTCTTCTGAGTGGTGCTCGACACCCATATGATCTGCGGCGTCCCAAAGGCCCGCAATGCCGACTGTTGTGTTAATGGTAAAACGAACAAAGGTGTCTGCAGCTCTGGATGGCTCTGCCTGCAGCACGTCGTTTACGAAAATGACGGGCGCGCGAAGATTGCGCAGGAAATCGCCAATGCGGTCGCGGGCGAATTCGGGTGTCACAGTTTTATAGGCACCGGCAGCAGGGCCGAGCGCATATTTGTCCACGCCATTGTTGAATGCGAACATCTGGCGATTGAAGCCTTCATAAGGATCGGCAATGGACCCTGGATCCGCTGAATTTGGCGGAGTCGAAGCGCATGCGCTCAGAGTGAAGGCCACCGCGGTGGCCGCAATTCGGACGTTCATAATTGCGATTTCCCGTTTCTTGGCCCGGTACATGGTTACTTCCCCCAATCGACGCAACTCACACTTATGTAATTCCAATTACATGCGACTATGCTGCAACAGCGGTATGGTTCCTTGCAAAACGTATAAAAGAATGTTTATACGTTCCTCATGAGCGAGCGATTTGACCTCACCCTAGAGCAATTGCGGGCGGCCGGAGAGCCAACTCGTCTGCGCATATTGGCACTTTTGCGTGAACGTGACCTTTCCGTGGGCGAGATCGTGCAAATTCTGTCTCTCAGCCAGCCGCGTCTGTCTCATCACCTTAAAGCACTTACCGGTGCTGGTCTTGTCGAGCGTTTGCCGGAAGGCTCCTTTGTCTTTTACCGAGCCGCAAGCCGCGGCGATGGGCGGGCATTCCTGGACGCCTTGTTTGAACAGCTTGGAAACCAGGTGCCCGAGTTGTTGAGGGATGCTGAGAGGTTGGACGAGGTCAGCGCCTCGCGCGCCGCGTCTGCGCAGGCTTACTTTTCATCGGTTGCAGATAATTGGGATGCGATTCGCACACTCCATTATCCCAATGAAGCAATCGAACAGGCGCTTCTGGAAATTGCGGGGCCGGGGCCCTTCCGCCGGGTAGTGGACTTCGGAACCGGAACCGGGCGGATGCTGGCTTTGTTCGCGCCGCTTGCGGTCGAAGCTGAAGGCATTGATCTCAGCCATCACATGTTGACGGTCGCCCGCGCCAATCTTGAGCGCGGCGGGAGCCCTGTCGCACGCGTTCGGCAGGGAGATGTCACGGCCGTACCGTTCGAGAACGCTTCGGCCGATCTCGTGATCATCCATCAGGTGCTTCACTATGTGGACGCGCCGAACCGCGTAATTGCAGAAGCCGGGCGGATCCTTCAGCCAGGTGGACGGTTGTTGGTTGTGGATTTTGCTCCGCACGAACTGGAATTCCTCAGGACTGAGCACGGCCATCACAGGCTCGGTCTGTCGCCGGATGCCATGGAAGGATGGGCTTCCGCCGCCGGACTGAAACTTTCAGAGCCGCGTGCGTTCGCCCCGCCACCCGAAAACGAACAAGGTCTGACGGTTCACATCTGGACCGCCGAAAAGCCCGCAGATGCGCAGGAGTCCGCTGCATGAGCACCTCTACGCCCCACGTTTCATTTGAGTTTTTCCCGCCCAAGAGCGACGCCATGGCAAACCGCTTGTGGGATACGGTCCAGCGGCTGGAACCAATGGCTCCGGACTTCGTGTCTGTTACCTACGGTGCGGGCGGTTCGACCCGTGAGCGGACCCACGAAACTGTCAAGCGCATCGCCCAGGAAACCAGCCTGAAACCTGCAGGACACCTGACGTGTGTGTCCGCGACGAAGGCGGAAGTGCTGGCGGTTGCGGAGGAGTATTGGCAGGCGGGCGTGAAGCATATCGTGGCGCTGCGGGGTGATCCGCCGTCGGGCATGGGGGCAAAGTTCGAAGTGCACCCGGGCGGCTTCCGCGATGCGGTGGATCTGGTGAAGGGTCTGCGGGAGCATCGGCCGGAACTCGGAAAATGTTTCGAAATTTCAGTGTCTTGCTACCCGGAGCTTCACCCGGAGAGCCAGGGCTGGGAGGCTGAGATCGCCTATCTAAAGGCCAAGCAGGACGCAGGCGCCGACCGCGCGATTACGCAATTCTTCTTCGAGCCTGAGACTTATCTGAACTTCCTGGACAAGGCCCGCGCGGGTGGCGTGACCATGCCTATCGTGCCCGGAATCATGCTTCAGGCAAACTTCCGCGGACTACAGCGGATCAGTGGACTCTGCGGTGCGACCATACCGGACTGGCTGGCCGACCTTTATGACGGCCTCGACGATGACGAGGAGACCCGGGAACTCGTCACCGCGAATGTCGCGGCAGACCTCTGCCGCAAGCTGGCCGAGCAGGGTGTCCAGAACTTCCACTTCTATACGCTGAACCGTGCGGGTCTGGCTCTGTCCACCTGCCGACTGCTTGGCCTGAAGCCACATCCCGCAGAGGCGGCCTGACCCATGTCCGCTAATCCGATCCACATCACGCTGGTCACGCTCGGGGTTGCCGACGTTCAGGCGTCGGCGGCCTTCTATGAGAAGCTGGGCCTGAAGCGTGCGCCAGCCTCTCAGGAGGCGGTCGTGTTCTTCGATATGGGCGGCGTCGCCCTCGGCCTGTTCGGTCGTGAACCTCTGGCAGAGGACGCGGGTGTCCTGCCGCGGGGCGAAGGCTTTCGGGCTGTGACGCTTGCCTGGAACCAGATCAGCCAAGAGGCTGTCGACGACGCCATGATCCGCGCGATCGAGGTAGGCGGCCAGCTGATCAAGGCCGCGGAGAAAGTCTTCTGGGGCGGCTATTCCGGATATTTCTCGGATCCCGACGGCCACCTCTGGGAGGTGGCCTACAACCCTCACTCGCCGCTGCGCGAAGACGGAACCATGGAGCTCTAGATGACACGGCAGGAACGCATTGCAGCCCTCAAGGCGGCTGCAAAAGAACGCATCCTCATTCTCGACGGCTCGTGGGGTGTCATGATCCAACGGCGTGGCCTCGACGAGGCCGACTATCGCGGTGACCGCTTCACCGAGGCGAAATATCCGGGGCAGATGAAGGGGAACAATGACATCCTCTGTATCACCCGTCCGGACATCGTGACCGACCTTCACAATGCCTATTTTGCGGCGGGTGCGGACATTTCCGAAACGAACACGTTCAGCGCTACAATCATCGCACAGGATGACTACAAGCTGGACGCAGAATCCGTTCGGGACATCAATCTCAAAGGCGCCCGCCTTGGCCGTGAGGCAGCAGACGCCTGGACGGCGAAGGAGCCGCAAAAGCCGCGCTTTCTTGCCGGATCCATTGGCCCGCTGAACAAGATGCTGTCCATGTCGTCTGACGTGAACGATCCGGGCGCGCGCTCGGTGACATTCGACGAAGTCTATGAAGCTTACCGTCAGCAGATTCAGGCGCTTAATGAGGGCGGCGTAGACCTCTACCTGATCGAAACGATCACCGACACGCTGAACTGCAAGGCCGCCATCAAGGCGATCATGGATCTTGAGGCCGAGGGCATGGAGAAGCTGCCGATCTGGATCTCGGGCACGATCACCGACCGGTCGGGCCGCACGCTGTCCGGCCAGACGGTGGAGGCCTTCTGGAACTCGGTCCGTCATGCCAGGCCGTTCGCCATAGGCTTCAACTGCGCCCTTGGCGCGGACCTGATGCGCCCGCACATCGCGGCATTGTCGCGTGTCGCTGACACGCTTGTGGCGGCTTATCCGAATGCCGGCCTGCCGAACGAGATGGGCCAGTATGATGAACAGCCGGAGCAGACATCCGGCGCCGTCGGCGGCTGGGCGCAGGACGGGTTGGTAAATATTCTGGGCGGCTGCTGTGGCACGACGCCGGAGCATATTGCGGCCATCGCAAAGGCGGTGGAAGGGGTGAAGCCGCGCGACCCGGCGCCGGAAAAGCACACGATGCGCCTTGCTGGGCTAGAGCCGTTCGAGGTGGCTTCGTGACAAATTCTTCCGTTCAGGCCGGAGACCTGTTCGTCTTCTATGGCCTTCTGAAACTTGGCGCAGCTGGGCAGCCTGCAGACCTTCCGCTTGGAACGGCAGGCGCCTTCGGTGCGCCTTGCAGGTTCCGTGGGCAGATGGTTGACCTTGGTGGTTTTCCGGGCGTTGTTGCAGGCAATGCGCTTTGCCATGGCATCCGCTGGATACTGGACGACGTTTCCATCATCGGCCCGATGGACGAATTTGAGGATGTGACGGACGATCCGGCCACCAGCCTCTATATCCGAACCCGCATTCCACTGTGCGATGACGCCGGGAACGAAACCGGCGAAACCGCCTGGATTTATTTGTACAACAAACCGGTCGAGGGATTCCCACCTGTGGCCGATGGAAACTGGCCGCTCGACGCCGGAAAAACGAGAAAATGACAGCCTCAGCTTCCCAGTCTTTCGTGAACGTGGGTGAACGCACCAACGTGACAGGTTCCGCCGTATTCCGCCGTATGATTACGGAAGGGCGTTATGCCGATGCCGTCGAGGTCGCCCGCCAGCAGGTGGAGAACGGCGCGCAGGTAATCGACGTCAACATGGATGAAGGCATGCTGGACGGTGCCGAAGCCATGCGCACCTTCCTGAACCTGATTGCCGCCGAGCCGGATATCGCGCGGGTGCCGGTGATGATCGACAGTTCCAAATGGGAGGTGATCGAGGCCGGCCTGAAATGTGTGCAGGGCAAGTGCATCGTCAACTCGATATCCATGAAGGAAGGCGAGGACATTTTCCGCGAGCAGGCGGCGAAGTGCTTGTCCTATGGGGCCGCTGTTGTCGTCATGGCGTTTGACGAGGTCGGTCAAGCCGACACCAAGGACCGGAAGGTCGAGATATGCCAGCGGGCGTTCCGTATCCTCACCGAAGACGTCGGCTTTCCGGCGGAGGACATTATCTTCGATCCAAACATTTTTGCCGTGGCGACAGGGATTGAAGAACACAACAACTACGCCGTCGACTTCATCGAAGCTGCGCGCGTCATCCGGGATACCTGCCCGGGGTGCCATATTTCCGGCGGCCTTTCGAACGTATCGTTCAGCTTCCGGGGCAATGAGCCCGTGCGCCGCGCGATGCACTCGGTCTTCCTCTATCACGCCATTCCGGCGGGCATGGACATGGGCATCGTGAATGCGGGCCAGCTGGACATCTATGACGACATCCCGGCCGAACTGCGGGAGCGCGTTGAAGACGTCATCCTCAACCGCCGCGCAGACGCCACAGAACGCCTGGTTGAGATTGCCGAAGGCCTGAAGGGTCAGAAGGGCAAGACGGCGGTTAAGGACCTCTCCTGGCGCGAGGCGCCGGTGGAGAAGCGTCTGGAGCACGCGCTTGTGCATGGCATCACCGAATTCATCGATCAGGATACGGAGGAAGCGCGCCTGAAGGCGGAGCGGCCGCTGCATGTGATCGAGGGCCCGCTGATGGATGGCATGAATGTCGTCGGCGACCTGTTCGGGGCTGGCAAAATGTTCCTGCCGCAGGTGGTCAAGTCCGCCCGCGTGATGAAGCAGGCTGTCGCCTGGCTCGAACCTTATATGGAAGAAGAGAAGCAACGTCTCGGCACGGTGGACGTCTCCAACGGCAAGGTGCTGATGGCGACCGTGAAGGGCGATGTGCACGATATCGGCAAGAATATCGTTGGCGTTGTGCTCGCCTGTAACGGTTACGAAATTCTCGACCTGGGCGTCATGGTGCCGGCCGAAACAATTCTCGATACGGCTGAGAAGGAGAACGTGGACGTGATTGGCCTCTCCGGCCTGATCACGCCAAGCCTCGACGAGATGGTCTATGTCGCTGCCGAAATGCAACGTCGCGGCATGGTTCAGCCGCTGCTGATCGGCGGCGCGACGACAAGCCCGGCGCATACGGCTGTGAAGATCGACCCGGTGATCAAGTCAGCCCCGGTCGTGCATGTGACGGACGCCAGCCGGGCCGTCGGGGTTGTCAGCGCCCTGCTAAGTGCTGGCGAGAAGCAAGGCCTCGTCGAACAGACCCGCGCCCGTTACGAACGCATGCGCGAATCCCGGCAGGGCGGCCCGCCCAAACCACGCCTGCCTATTGATCTCGCGCGTGAGAAGGCGTTGCAGCCGGATTGGAGCGCCTATGATCGGCCTGCGCCCACTTATAGCGGTGTGCGGACATTTGAGGATATCGATCTGGCGACACTCGCGCGCTACATCGACTGGACGCCGTACTTCTCCGCATGGGATCTCGCCGGCAGATATCCGGCCATTCTGGAAGACGATATTGTGGGCGAGGCGGCAACCTCGCTCTGGAATGACACGCAGGCGATGATGCAACAGTTGGTGGGTGAAGGCTGGCTGAAGCCGAAGGCCGTCGTCGGTTTCTGGAAGGCCAACCGCGATGGAGACGATATCCGCCTTGAAACGGGGGATGTGTTCCACACGCTCCGCCAGCAGATGGAGAAGGACAATACCCGTCCGAACTTCGCCATGTCGGATTTCGTCGCACCGGAGGGCGAGGATTGGATCGGCGGTTTCTGCGTGACCGCGGGTAGCGAAGTTGACGCGATCGCGTCGGAATTCGCGAAGAAAGGCGATGACTATTCGTCCATCATGGTGAAGGCATTGGCTGACCGCTTTGCCGAGGCGATGGCGGAATACATGCATGAGCAGGTGCGCCGGGACCTGTGGGCCTATGCGCCGGATGAGACACTCTCCACCACCGATATCATTGCCGAAAAATATCGGGGCATCCGCCCGGCCCCTGGTTATCCCAGTCAGCCTGATCATACCGAGAAGGAGACTCTGTTCCGCTTGCTGGACCCAGAGAACCGGATTGGCGTGTCGCTGACATCAAGCTTCGCCATGACACCGGCAGCCAGCGTGTCCGGTCTCTACTTCGCGCATCCCGAAGCCGTCTATTTCGCTGTCGGCCGGATCGAGAAAGACCAGGTCGAGGATTATGCCCGCCGGAAAGGCTGGGACCTGCGCACGGCAGAGCGGTGGCTGGCACCGATCTTGAACTATGACCCGTTTGCCGCCTGACTTCGAAAATACCTCGCTTAAAGCGGGTGATCTGGCTTTGCCGCGACTGGAAGGATCGGCCCGAGTCGCATAAACAGGGGTTGTGTCCACGGGAAGGGCGGAGACAATCATGGCAGACAATCCGCTGATGGGCGAAAATGCGAAAATCGTCGCGACCCTCGGACCTGGCAGCCGCTCACCTAAGGAAGTTGTCGCGCTGGCCTATGCGGGCGTGGACGTCTTTCGCCTGAATTTCAGCCATGGTGAACACGCCGCGCATCTTGAAGCGCTGCAGGCTGTGCGTGCAGCAGAAGAGAAAACTGGCAGGCCCTTGGCGACACTGGCGGACCTTCAGGGGCCGAAAGTGCGCGTCGGGAAGTTTCCAGACGGAGGCCTGCGTCTTGGCTTCCGGAAAGAATACAATCTCGTCGCCGCAGACGAGACCGATGAGGCGGATACAATCCCGGTGCCGCACAAGGAGATCGTCGACATCCTCGAAGAGGGCGACACGATACTTGTGGATGACGGCAAGCTGATCCTGACAGTGACTGAGGCCGGAAGTGCACCGAGGGTTCGTGCCGAGGTGCCAGGTAAACTGTCCGACAAGAAAGGGTTTACTGTTCGCGGCAAGCCGCTGCCTGTCCGTGCCCTGACGGACAAGGACCGCGCGGATCTGGAGTTCGCCCTGGAGATTGGCGTCGATATCGTAGCGCTCTCCTTCGTGCAAAACGTGTCGGATGTCGAGGAGGTGAAGGCATTCATTGCCGGGCGGGCGCCGCTCGTCTCAAAGCTGGAAAAGCCCGCCGCAATCACGAACCTGGACGCGATCGTAGAGGTATCAGACGCCGTGATGGTGGCGCGGGGTGATCTCGGCGTTGAGTTTGCCCCGGAAGATGTGCCCGTCATTCAGCGCCGGATCGTACGAGCCGCCCGGGCCCGAGGGCGTCCGGTGATCGTCGCAACGCAGATGCTGGAATCCATGATCGAGAACGCTGCGCCCACACGGGCGGAAGCGTCGGATGTGGCGACAGCGATTTATCAGGGCGCCGATGCTGTGATGCTTTCTGCTGAAACGGCTGTTGGCCGCCACCCGGCAACAGCTGTCGCGATCATGTCGCGGATCATCCGGGCGACAGAGTCAGCAGAAGACTATCGTCAGTCCATCGCCCAGTTCGCCGGAGAAGCCTCGGAACCATCTGCCGTCGACGTTGTTGCGACAACTGCACAGGCGATGGCCTGTGCGGAGGGGGCAGGGGCGCTGGCACTCCGAACGGGCGCCTTCGACCGGCTGGCCCGGTTTTCCCGCGTGCGCGGGCCCGCGCCGATCCTTTATGGCTCGCTGGATGACCAGCGCCTCAGGCAGGCGTGCCTCCTATGGGGTGTACATCCTCAACGGCTCAATGCCGGGGCGGCCTATTGGTATCGCGACCTGATGGAGGCGGCCGGGTTGAAAGGCCGTGTTGCCTACGCCCGTTGGGCCGGAGACGAGGCGCGCTTCGCCTGGGAGGTCGGGGTCGGTAAAGGTGAGGATGGCAAGCCCATTATTGGCGTATGATCAGCGTGTCGCCCTTGAACTCGTAGGAATAGAGTTCTCCCAGGAAGCTCATTCCCAGAAGCGATTGCTCCAGGCCTTCTTTCAGCACCATGGCGCTGACACCTTCCATTTCCACGCGTCCAATACGCACGCGGTCCAGAACGACGTAAGCGCCCTTGGTCATGCCGCCCGCCGTGCGGACTTCATTATCGAATTCGAGTTCTGAAGGGATCAGTCCGATCCGTTGCGCATCGTGGAGCGTCAGCGCGACGATGCTGGCGCCGGTATCGACCATGAACCGGACGTCAGTTCCCTCCACGTCCGCACGCGTCCAGTAATGACCATCTGCTTCGCGGCTGATGATGGCCGCTTTGTCGAAATTCGCGCGGGGCGAAGACGTAATTTCTGGCGTGCCGGCTTTGGTCAGGGAGGCGGCGGCTGGCGTAATGCCGTCCATGGCTTCGGTTTTGGGAACGATGAAAAACACCACGGCTGCGGCGATCATCAGTGCCGCGGCGAGCATGGGGAGAACATGTCTGGCATACATGGCGTCAGCGCTTTCCCAAGGTCTCCAACCGGGTGATACGATCGGGCAGCTCAGCGATCACGCTGTCGCGGCCAGCCTCCCCCATGGCAACCCATTGGCCAATTTCCTTCAGTGAGCGCCCGCAGCCTAGGCACCAGCCTGTCGACGCGTCAACTGCACACACCTTGATACAAGGGGACTTTATGGGTTCACGAGACATCAATATACCCTGTATCCAGTGAGGGTTGCGGGTTGGAGTGTAGCAGGGGCAAGGTAACAAATCCTTGTCGTGCAGACACCCTGTAACCTGTTATTGTGGCGTCGAAATCGCGCCAGCGTAATGCAGGAGTAATATCAACGTGCCCGAACCTGTTCGCGAAGGCTCCCCTCTGGCGGATGTGCGTGCGCTCGTCCTGAACGCGCCGCCGGCGCCAACTGAACCTGGCAAACAGGTGCGAGAAGCCCTGCTCGGCATGGGCCGGGAAGGAGACTTTGGGCGTCTGGGCGAAGCAGCGGAATGGCTGGCCAATTGGCAGAACCGCTACCCTCCGCGCATTGAAAAGCCCACCTTGGCCATTTTTGCGGGCTCCCACGGCATTGTCGAGGAAGGCGTTTCCATGTCTTCCAACGAGGATACCAAGGCTCATGTGGATGCCTTGCGGGAAGGGCGTGCGCCCTTGTCGGCAATTGCCACGCAGGCCGGCGCGTCCATTCGGGTCTTTGAACTCGCGCTCGACAAGCCGACGCCGAGCATTGCCGAGACTGCGGCGATGACAGAAAAGGAGTGCGCGGCAACCATCGCTTATGGATTTGAAGCGACCGAGGACCATCCCGATCTGCTGGCGCTGGCTGTCGCCGGCGCGGGTGTTGGCACGGCTGCGGCCGCGGTGGCCTGCGCCCTTTATGGCGGCTCGCCCGATTATTGGGTGCGCCCCAGCGGCCAGACGTCTGCGACGCTTTCCCGCAAACGGATCGATCTTGTTAGCCGGGCGCTGACACTCCATCGCGGACATCTGTCTGATCCTCTGGAGACGTTGCGTTGCCTGGGTGGGCGCGAACTCGCTGCCTGTGTCGGTGCAATCATCGCGGCTCGACATCAGGGGATTCCGGTTGTTCTGGACGGATTTGCCACGACGATCGCTGCGGGTGTTGTTCACGCAATCGACCCGAAAGCCATTAGCCACTGCCTGGCTTCGCACATCACGCGCCGGCCGGCGCACGAAGCGGCCTTGGAGCGGCTGGGGCTGAAGCCGTTGATGCAGATGGAGTTCCAAACGGGCGGCGGCTTGGGATCAGCCTCGGCGATTGGCCTGCTGAAAACGGCCTGTGCACCGTTCATTGCGGAACCAGCCTCTACCTGACGCGGCGGCATCTGCGACTAATCGGCGACTTAGTTTACGTTGACGTTCGCGTCACCTTGCCAGCCAATACAAATGACTGACATAGAGAAGCTGTGCCTGTCAGCAGGATCAGACCGTTTCGGAGGAGCACGTCATGAATCTGGAGTTTACGCCCGAGGAAATCGAATTCCGTAAGGAAGTCCGGGCCTTTATTGAAGAGAACTACCCAAAGGAGCTGGCAGGTGCCGGCACCCGCGAAGACCTGAGCCGCGAGCAATTCCTCGCTTGGCACAAGGTGCTTGGCAAAAAAGGCTGGTCAGTGCCGGCTTGGCCGGAGAAATACGGCGGCACCGGTTGGACCTCGACCCAGAAATATATCTGGGGTGAAGAGAACGCCCGTATCGACGCCATCATGCCGCTGCCGTTCGGCGTCTCCATGGTCGGCCCTGTGATCTACACCTTCGGCAATGAAGAGCAGAAGGCGAAGCACCTGCCAGGCATCCGTTCCGGCGACGTCTGGTGGTGTCAGGGCTATTCGGAGCCGGGCGCCGGTTCTGACCTCGCAAGCGTGAAAACCACCGCTGTGCGCGATGGCGATCACTACGTGATCAATGGCCAGAAGACCTGGACCACGCTCGCACAGCACGCCGACTGGGGCTTCTTCCTTTGTCGGACGGATCCGAACGCGAAAGCCCAGGAAGGCATTTCATTCATCCTCGTCGACATGAAAACGCCGGGCATCGAAGTGCGTCCGATCAAACTGATTGATGGCACGCATGAAGTGAACGAGACTTGGCTGACCGACGTCCGTGTGCCTGTCGAGAACCTGGTCGGCGAAGAGAACAAGGGCTGGACCTACGCCAAGTTCCTGCTCGCGCACGAACGTTCCGGTATCGCCGGCGTGGCACGCTCCAAGCGTGGCATTGAGCGTCTGCGCGATATTGCCACGAAGGAAACGGTCGATGGTACGCCGCTGATCGAAACGCCGGAATTCTCGCGCAAGATCAGCCAGCTTGAGATCGATCTTACGGCACTTGAGTTCACCGAACTTCGCACGCTCGCATCCGAAGCGGCTGGTAAAGGCCCTGGCCCTGAGAGCTCGATCCTGAAGGTGAAAGGTACCGAGGTGCAGCAGCGCCTGACCGAACTCACGCTGGAAGCTGTGAATCACTACGGTGCGCCTTACGCCTATGGCATGGAAGCCACCGGCAACGGCGCCGGCATCGGTCCGGACTATGCGGACTATGCTGCTGAGACGTATTTCAACATGCGGAAGACGTCGATCTACGGCGGTTCCAACGAAATTCAGCGCAACATCATCACGAAAATGATCCTGGGCCTTTAAGCCCGAGGCCAGAGAGGAAACGACTCAAATGGATTTTAATTTCACTGAAGAACAGGGAATGCTTCGCGACAGCCTCGCGAAGATGATCCGCGACCAGTACGACTTCGAAAACCGTCGCAAGGTCGTGGCTTCAGCCGATGGCTGGCGCAAGGACATGTGGATGCAGTTCGCTGAGCTTGGTCTGATGATGGCGCCGTTCAGCGAAGAAGACGGCGGCCTCGGTGGCGGCCCAATCGACGCCATGGTCGTCATGGAAGAGTTCGGCAAGGGCCTCGTGGTCGAGCCGTACGTGCCGAGCGTTGTTTGTGGTGGTGGCTTCATCAAGCGCGGCACGGATGCGCAGAAGGAAGAATACCTCACCGGCATCATGTCGGGCGAAACGATCTTCGCCTTCGCCTATGCTGAACCGCGTGGCCGTTACAACCTGGCTGACCTTGAAACCACTGCCAAGAAAGACGGCGAAGGCTTCGTTATCAACGGGCACAAGGCTGTGGTCATCGGTGCGCCGTGGGCAACTCACCTGATCGTCACCGCTCGCACCTCCGGCGGACGCCGCGATGCAAACGGTGTGACGGTGTTCGTGGTCGAGAAAACGGCACCGGGTGTGTCCACTCGTGACTACCCGACGGTCGATGGCCGCCGCGCTTCGGAAGTCTACTTCGAAAACGTTGCTGTCGGTCCAGAAGCCGTTATTGGCGAAGTCGACAATGGCTTGCCGCTGATCGAACTCGTTTCGGACGAAGCCATCGCCGCACTCTGCGCCGAGGCATGCGGTGCAATGAAAGTTGCCCACGAGATGACGGTCGAATACTCGCGCCAGCGTAAACAGTTCGGCACGCCGATCGGCAAGTTCCAGGTGCTGCAGCACCGCATGGTCGACATGTTCATGGAATACGAGCAGTCGGTCTCCATGACCTACATGGCCACGCTGAAGCTGGGCGATGATGAAGTCACCCGCAAGAAAGCGGCCTCGGCTGCCAAGGTGCGTATTGGTCAGGGTGGCCGCTTCGTCGGCCAGCAGTCGATCCAGATCCACGGCGGCATGGGCATGACGGACGAGCTGGCTGTCGGACACTACTTCAAGCGCCTGACCATGATCGACTCCGAGTTCGGTAATGTCGATCACCACCTGAAGCGTTACACCGATCTTTCTGCTGCCGACGTTCCGGTAGCCGCTGAGTAATCGGCCATCCATCAGGACAAACCGCCCCGGAACGCAAATTCCGGGGCGGTTTTCTTTTGTGGCATTCTCCGGTACCGCGCATTCAAGGCGGCAGGCTTTTTGCTTTATTGTCGTTGAGCCTGCGGGCAGGAGCGAAAAATGCCAGTCTCAAGTAACTCTTCTCGCAGAAAACTGCTTGTTGCCTCGGCGACGTACAAGCGCAACGAATTGCTCGATGGCTTGTTGAAAAGCCTGCGAGACGTACAAATTCCTGACGGGGTTGATGTCGAGTTTCTCATTATCGACAATGAGACAAGTGGAGGTGCGCGGCCCGTCGTAGAGAAGTGGCAAAGCCAGTTCGAAGTTCCACTGCATTACGAAATTGAAGAGGCCCCCGGGGTGACTCATGTGCGTAACCGGGCGCTGGCCGCCGCGGCGGAATTCGATTTCCTCGCGTTCATTGATGATGACGAGTTTGCTTCCCCTGAATGGCTTGTCGCGCTCGTTGAACGTTATGACGCCCGTCCATCCGCAGCCGTATTCGGTCCGGTGCAGTCTGTTTATTCGGCAATAGCTCCGGAATGGATCCGCGATTGGGGTGTACATGGTACGCCGATGGAAACAGATGAAGATCAAACCAAGCCTGGTGCGACCTGCAATTGCCTTATCGAGATGAAAACCGTTTCCGAGCTGAGCCTGACATTTGAGCCGCGCATGTCCCTGTTAGGCGGAGAAGATACTCTGTTCTTCACACGGATGCTGGATGCCGGACGGCGACTGACGCGGGCGAAAGACGCTTTGGTTTATGAACATGTTCCAGATAGCCGGGCGAATTCTCGCTGGCTGATGCGCCGCTGGTACCGGACAGGGATCAGCGATGCCTTGATTGCGGGACGGAACGTCTCACCCTTCTTGTCGCGTCTGCGGGCGCTCTTCCATGGTGTCGCACGCGTTGTTGTGGGTGCTGTTCTCGTTGCGCTCGTCTGGCTCGTCACGCTTGGCAGAAACCCACGTAAGGTGTTGGAACGCTGTTACACAGTCTGCCGAGGTGCGGGCATGATCTCGTTTGCGACCGGCCGGATGTATGAGGAATACGGCAGGGCGAGTTAGCGGACGTCCACTGTATTATCTTCTGTCTTCGGCGTACCGGGTGAGAACTTCAGACCCAGCTGACCGCTGCGGCGCCAGACGACCTCACAGGCCAGCTGGATGTCGTTTGTTCCGCCTAATGGCGAAACGGCCAGTATTGCCGGGCCTAGTGGAACTTCATTATCCGGGCAGGAAAGGCTTGCACCTGCGGCGGACCAATCGATCATCGCGGCATGAATCCAGGTCCTGTATCCATTGGGCCTTAGGCGAGTGCTACGGATTGTGCGGTGCCGGCGGTAACCCCGCCGGGGATCAAGAGCTGTCATGGTAAATCCAGGGTTCTGTTGTTGTCTCTATGCACAACGGAACCAAATGGTTCGGAAAAAAATCAGTCGAGTTCCGACAGTCGGCTGACGACTTCTTCCGCGATGGCGAGAGAACTGGTCAGGCCAGGGGATTCAATTCCGAACAAATGGACCAGTCCGGCATGACCGTGATGTTCGGGACCATCGATACGAAAATCAGCTGCTTGTTCACCAGGTGATGAGAGCTTTGGGCGGCAACCGGAATAATCCGCAGCAATCGCGCCGTCGGGCAATCCCGGCCAGTATTGGCGAACGGCATCGTAGAAATCATCGGCCCGGCTGAGGTCGACAGTGAAGTCGATCCGGTCCGGATCATCATGTTCGAGCCATTCTACATCGGGGCCGAAGCGCATGCGGCCGCCGAGGTCCAGCGTAATGTGAACGCCAAGACCGCCTTCCACGGGTGCCGGATAGATCAGTCGCTGGAACGCCGGCCTGGCAAGGCAGCTGAAATAATTGCCCTTGGCGAGCGTGAAGAAAGGGATGAGATCGGGATGGTAACCCTTCATCTGCCGGGCAACCCGCACGGCGTGCAGGCCGGCGCTGTTTATTAGAATCCGTGTGACGATGTCGGCCGGTTCTGTACCACCCACGCCCAGAAGGAATCGTCCATCTGGCAGGATTTCTGCTGTCTCAACTGGCGCGCCGACGACGACCGAACCGCCATGATCTTCAAGGTCGCCCTGGAGCGAGAGCATGTAGCCGTGACTGTCGAGTATGCCGGTTTCTTCGGACAGAACTGCGGCCGAGCAGGTCAGGTTCGGCTCCAGCGCCATGGCTTCTGACCCTGTCAGAAAACGGAGCCCTTCCACGTCATTCCGTATTCCCTGATCGAAAAGCGCCTGCATGCGCGGTATCTGTGCGTCAGTCGTTCCCACGATCAGCTTGCCTGTTTTGCGGTGGGGAACGCCGCGCTCCGCCAACCACTGATACAGCCGCCGACGGCCAGCTACGCATAGCTGATGGCGCAGGGATCCGGTTGGATAATACAGCCCGGCATGAATGACTTCGCTGTTGCGGGCCGAGGTGCCAGTTCCGATACTGAGTGCACTTTCCAGAACCAGTGTTTCTTTACCGGCACGGGCCAAAGCCGCGCCGCAGGCAAGCCCGACCGCACCAGCTCCGATTACGATGGCTTCGGTTTCTATCAATGGCGCTGTACCTTGGTGCCGAAGGCTGGCGCGCTCCGGTCCTGTTTTGCTATCTTGTGTTGTATTTCATGCATATTGAAGACCAATTCAGCGCCAATCCGGCGCAAGTTTCATTGTGAAACGATACGTACTGTCAGTACTGGAAACCAAATCCAAACCACTTGCCCCGAATTTGCATATTGTGCCCGTTGAGAACAGGTAAGTCAGAACTTATGCCGGCAGAGCCCGCCTCAAATACGTATGACGAGACAAAGGTCGCGATCATTATTCCGCTTTACAACGATGAAGCGAATATTGCGCGCGCGTTGGAAAGTGCGGTTGCGCAGAAACCGCCTGAAGGGATTCGATTCGAGATACTGGTCGTAGATGACGGGTCGCAGGACGCCGGTCCGGAGATTGCCGAGGACTATGCCCGTCGATTCGACAATGTGACCTTTCTGAAAATGGTGCAGAACGGCGGCCCGGCGGCTGCTAGAAACCGGGCTTTGCGGGAAACGGATGCGGGCTGGTTCACGCCCTTCGACAGCGATGACTTCATGTTACCGGAACGGGTTGAATCATTGCTGGAGAAAGCGCGCGAAGGCGGATTTGATATTGTTGCCGACAATCTGTTGATAAGCTCAACCAGCGCGCCGGAGACTGTAACCCGACACTTGTGGCCTGAGAAACCACCGGGGGACGTCCCGCTGACCGCAGAATTGTTTGTTAATCGTTCCTACGCGGTCGAGATGGAGCGCTCGGAACTTGGTTTTCTTAAACCACTGATCCGGCGCGGTGCGGCGGCGGCGGGATCCGAGCCCTACAAATCGGACATTCGGTTCGGCGAAGACTTCGAGCTGTATGCGCGTTTGCTGGTCGGCGGCGCAAGGGCTGTCCTGACGGATCCGATGGGATATGTTTTCGTGGTTCGGGACGGATCGGCATCTCACAGACAAGGCGCAAGTGACCACCGGAAGCTGGCTCTTATGGGGCGCAATTTCCTCAAGTGTGAAGGGCTCGCCCCGGCCGAGCGCGCCGCGTTTGCCGGCTATACACGGTATTGCGAGAAGGAATGGGCTGCCTGGACAGCGATTGCGGCCGTACGTGCCAAGAACCCGATCGGACTCTTGAGAGCTTTCATGATTTCTGTCCCCGCAAGCCTTCATGTCGCAGGCAATCTGCTTAAGGCGGTCGGAAACAAGATTAGCGGAAACGGCGGTCCGGCCAGGCATTCAGCCTGACGCAATCGTCCTCCGGGCGCAGGGAAACCGTCTTGAGGCGTTTTCGACGAGCCACACGAACTGTGTTCGGGGCATTCTGTCTCAAAATTAGTCACCTGCCGGGACAAAGTTAATTTTGTGAGTTTGAAGCGACGCCGCTTGAAAAGGTACGCGCAACAGGGGAGGTTGGCAGGAAAACTCGCCGAAACGGCTAGTTCTCGTGTATCTAAAGGTTAACAGCCTCCTGAAACCTTGCAGGTCAATGGTATGACACTTGCAAAATGATTGAGGTAAACGGCGAACAGAGCGGTCATCCGGCGCAATTTGTGAGGGAACTCAGACACATGAACCACGTAAAAAAACTTTGCCTTCTCACGGTTGCAGGTGGCAGCCTCGTTGCGGGAACCGCGATGGCGCAGGGGCAAGGGGCTGACAATTACTACAGCAGAAACAAGTACGAAGCCGTAAAAGATCGCCGCCAGCCGGAGTTCGATCCGGAGCCTCTTCGTCTTGGTACCTTCCTGGTGGATGCGACCGCAGTCCTCGGTGCGACCTACAATTCGAATGTCTATGCACAGGACACCAACGAAGAATCTGACGTCATCGTCCGCATTGGCGGCGAGGCAGTGGGGCGGACGGATTGGAATGTCCATCAGGTCGGTTTCGACGTATCCGCGTATCAGAACGAATATCTCGACCTGTCAGACGAATCCGCGCCGTCACTTTATGCTGGCGTGAATGGCCGGCTCGATGTGACTCGGGATTTCTCGCTTGGTGCACGCGCATTTGCCGATCAATCGGTGCTGCAACGCTATGATCCGGCTGGACTCGGCGGACTGGAAAAGCCGATCGAGTACACCGCCGCTGGCGCAGAAGTGAGTGCCAATTACGCGAATGACCGGTTTCGTTGGGCCAATGCGGTTGGCGTTCGAGACTACAATTATAAAGACGGTCGTATCATTGGGTCTGGTGCCGTGTCGGATCAGGATTTCCGTGACAACGAAGATACCTACGCTCGCTCACGCCTGACATACGCGGTGTCACCTGACCTGGCGGTATTCGTTCAGGGAACGGCTCACGACACTTCTTTTGATACCACGCAAATTATTGGCGGCTTGCCGCGCAGCCGTGATTCCAAAGGATATACGATCGCTGCTGGTGTGGATTTTGAGCTTCAGTCCCTGATCCGCGGTGATGTTGCGCTCGGCTATCTCAATGAAGACAAGAAAGACAACTATTTCTCGGATGTGGATGGTGTTTCTGTCGATGGTCGGATTCAGTGGTTCCCGTCACGCCTGACGACAGTGACCTTCACGGGCAGCCGGCGCGTTTCGGACACTGGTATCTTTGAAGCGCCGAGTGCGCTCGCGACGAATTACGGTGCTGAAATTGATCATGAGCTTCGCCGGAATCTCATCTTGTCAGCGCAGGTCACTTTCTCCGACTTCGACTATCAGGAAATCGACCGCACTGACGAGATCACAAACTATCGTGTGGCGGCGACTTACAAGATGAACAAGCGTCTCCACATCGATGCCTTTGCACGGCACCTGGACTGGGATTCCAACGGAGCAAACGTCGCATTCGTGCCATCGTATGGAATCGACATGGTCGGCGTCGAGTTTCGTTTCCACCCCTAAGCAATTGCGGACTAATCCGCGCCTTCAGCTCACTCCAATCATCGGTACAGTGTTTTGACTAAGAGTTTCAGCTTCGAACTACCTTCACAGATGACCGGCCATGATGCGCCGGCCGGTGAGGACACATCCTTTGACCTGAAGTCTCTGGTCGGCATTGTTTATCGCCGGTTCTGGCTGATCATGACCGGTTTTCTGGTCGTGTTTCTGGCAGTTGCCTACATCACGTTCACAGCGACACCGATCTACAAGGCGTCGACGACAATTCAGCTGGGCGCCAACCAGGAAAACGTTATCGATCTTGGAAGTGTGTTGGGCGGTATTGTTGCCAACACTGCGGTCATTGATACCGAAGTGATGGTGATCAGCTCCAAGTCCCTTCTGACCAAAGTTGCGGAGCGTCAGAAACTCATCGAGGACCCGGAATTCAACTGGACCCTCGTTGAGCACAAACCGGGCCTGATCGATGGTTTGACAAGACCCATCAAGAAAAGCCTTGGTATGCGGACGGAGCGGGTTGACCCATATGCAGGCCTCAGCGCTGAAGAGCGTGAAGCCGCCATCATGTCCTCGGTGGTCCAGGCACTGACGAACCGGGTCAGCGTATCTCGTGTGGGAACAACCTACCTGCTGACTGTTACTGTCGTGTCGACGTCCCCTGAGACGGCAGCTCGATTGGCGAACGCCGTTGCAGACCAATACCGCGTGCAGCAGTTGGATACGAAGCTGGATGCAACCCGCCGCGCCACGGAATGGTTGGGTGAACGAGTTTCCGGTCTGCGCGATGAAGTGGCGGAAAAGGAAAACCGCGTGGAGCTGTATCGGGCACAGAATGGCCTGGACACTGCGATGGGTACCACGTTGGCGGAACAAAAAATTGCCGACCTGACCAAGCAGAAAACTCAGCTCGATTTCGATCTAAGCCAAGCCCGGGCCCGTTATGAGAACATGCGCCGGCAGATCGATTCCGGTGCCGGTGTTGATGGCATCAGTGAAGTGCTCGATTCTCCATTGATTTCCCGTCTCAAGGAACAGCTTTCTACACTGCGTGGGCGTGTGGCAGAACTGGAGACAAAACTCGGTCCTCAGCACCCTGAACTGATTGGCGCCCGGAACGAGGTGCGTGACGTCGAGCGTCAATTGACGGGGGAAGTGAACCGTATTGCTGGTAACCTTGAAAGCGAGGTCAAGGCGAAACAGGACCAGGTCAATGCGATCCAGGCCCGTATCAATCAAGCCAACGCCCAACTGCGCGACAACTCCATCGCGAGCGTCCGGCTGCGTGAGCTTGAACGTGATGCAGAAACCAGCCGAGTACTCTACGAAGAATTCATTGCGCGTTCCAAAGAGACCAGTGTTCAGGACGATCTCGTCCAGGCTGACGCAGTTATTCTGTCTGCGGCCTCCGTGCCAAACAGTCCGGCCGCGCCAAAGAAGCGGCTGAACCTGCTGATCGGAGCCATCCTTGGCGCAGCGATTGGTGCGGCGATGGCGATCATCGCAGAGATGTTCGATGCTAAAATCAGTTCGACGGAAGACATTGAACGCAAGCTTGGTGTGTCTGCCATTGGTTCCGTGCCGCTGATCCGGGCTTCCAGCCTGTTCGGCCTTGGCCAGACGAACCCTGCGGACTACCTGGTGGAAAATCCACTATCAGCGTACGCGGAAAGTGTTCGCTATCTCAGGGCCGCAATCGCGTTCTCGGACCTTGATAGCGAGACCAAGACGGTGGCGATTACCTCGTCCCTGCCAGATGAAGGCAAGACCAGTCTCACGCTGAGCCTCGGTCGCATGTCAGCTATGTCCGGTTCGCGCACGATTGTGATCGACGGTGACTTTCGCCGGCGACAATTGACGGAAGCGGCAGGCATGTCGCCGGAGATCGGGTTTATCGAACATCTGTTTGGCGCCGGTCAGCTATCGGATGCGATCCAGAAGGACAGCAAGACGATGCTGGATGTCCTTCCGCTATCCCAGTCCGGCCATACGCCGCATGATGTCTTTGGTACCCGCGCCTTTGATGATTTGCTTTCCCGCCTGCGGTCGATGTACGACCTGATCCTGATCGATACGGGCCCGCTGCTTCTAATGGCCGAGGCCCGCGTGGTTGCAGGTAAGGTTGATAAAACGATCCTGATGGTGCGCTGGCGTCATTCGACCCGCGCTGCCGTGAAGCAATCGCTGAACCTGCTGCGCTCGTTCAATGCGGACGTACTCGGCGCAACGCTCAATATGGTTGACCTGAACCGCCGTCGTCATCACCGAGACCCAGGTGCCAGCTACAAAGCCTACCGCAAATACTACCAGATGGAGAGCAAGAAGTCCGTGTTCGGCTTTGACCTCAATGGTGCTGGTAAACGGAAAAAAGGCGGAAATCGGCCTGTGGCCATGCAAACGCCTCCGGAGAAGGCCAAGGGCACGAAAGAAGAAGAAGTCCCTGTGGGATTTGAATAAACCGGCACGAAGCGAGACGGTTCCATGTCAGGAAATGCGCGGATCGCGAAACCATCCATGGAGCGCGAGGCCGTGAAGGGCTCGCGGCCGTTGCGTGTCGCATATTTCGGCCATGACGCTGGTGACGCCGCGATCCGACGCCGCGTGCGGGGATTCGAAGACGATGGCGTAACCGTCACGGGTTTCATGATGCGCCGTGGCGATGTTCAGCCGACAGAGTGGAAGAATATCGATCTCGGCCTGACGGCAGACGGCGCGTTCCTTCAGAGGATTCGGCAGGTCTTTTCCGGGGCTGCAATAGCAGCTGCGCAAATGGAAGACCTGGCAAAGGCGGATGTTATTGTTGCGCGCAATCTGGATATGCTCGCGTGCGCTTTCCTGGCCAAGCATAAGGCGGGACTTGATACCCCGGTGATTTACGAGTCACTGGACATACACCGTCTCTTGTGCCGGCAGGATCTGATCGGCAAGGCACTGCGCCGGCTGGAACGCAGTCTTCTACGGCGAACAATA
The DNA here is from genome assembly GCF_003263315.1 of Hyphomonas sp. GM-8P. Lineage (NCBI taxonomy): Bacteria > Pseudomonadati > Pseudomonadota > Alphaproteobacteria > Hyphomonadales > Hyphomonadaceae > Hyphomonas > Hyphomonas sp. GM-8P. Next base: position 30,447 of record NZ_AWFE01000002.1, on the reverse strand, counting down.
GGCCTGATCGTCAGTTCACCTGCATTCCTGCGAAACCATTTCGAGCGATATTATCCAGGTCAGTACCGGGCCTTTCTCGTAGAGAACCGCCTCGCAGCGGGAGCAGAGTACGGGCCACGGCCGGTTCCTGAAGCGCCTGCGGCTGACCGGCCAATGCGCCTCGGGTGGGTTGGTGTCCTGCGGTGCCAACGTTCTTTCGATATGCTCTGCGGTCTGGCAGACCAGTTTCCGGATACGCTGGAAATCCACCTTTATGGGGTTCCGGCCAGGCGCGAAATCCCGGTGTTTGAGCCGGAAGTCTCAAAACATCCAAACATGGTCTATCATGGGCGCTACAAGTCACCGGAAGACCTGTCGGAATTGTATGGTCATCTCGATTTGGTTTGGGCAGGGGATTTCATGGAGGCGGGCTTCAATTCCGTCTGGTTGCTGCCAAATCGCATCTACGAAGGCGGATACTATTGTGTTCCCGGTATTGCCCCCGTTGGGACCGAAACCGCTCAATGGATCTCCCGGCATCGAGGCGGTTTTGAAGTTGCTGAGCCACTTGAAACGACACTGCCATCACTGATTTCCCGCCTCGCGAATGAGCCGAGCGGGATTTTCGCCTGCGCCGGTGCCCTTGCGAAGTGTCCTGTGGAAGATTTTGTTCAACCGCCGGGCTTTTTGTCAGACCTTCTTGGTGAAGTTCTTTCGGAAGGGGCGGCGGAATGAATTTCATATCTCGCAAAATGAAAGTGAGTGATCAGACGACTTTGGTATGGGCCAAGGTCTTCTCCGATGAACAGAACTCACCAATATGGCTCCAGGCGCTTGCTACCGGCTGGTTCTTTTCCACCTACATCGAATTTCCCGGCGTTACCGCGGCTCGATATCTGTTGGTTTTAGCCATTTTAGGCTTAGTAGCGATTAAGAGCGCCGTAGTCTTTCCAACGATTATCAGGGCGTGGCCGCTGTTCATGCTGCCAGCTTTCGGTTTGTCCTCGATTCTTTGGTCTCCGTATCCATCGGAAGCACTCAAGCTGGCAGCCTATTACATTCTGACTCCATTGATGATGGTGACGATTGTGTCATTGATGGATGCCCGCAGGGTTATGCGGTGTCTGATGTTCGCAGGATGGATTGCAGCCTTCATGGTGCTGAAGGAATTCCAGAACATTCAGTATGGCGGACCGTATCCATCCAAGAATTATGTCGCCTTGCAGATGAACTTTATGATGCTGCTTTCTCTGGCGGCTGCATTGAACAAAAAGGAACTTGTATGGGTCCGGGTTGCCGCCATTCCTTTTATTCTCATGGGGGCGGTTTTTGTCTATTCGGCCAATTCTGCGACCAATCTCGTGGCCGGGGCCGGAGGAATTGTCGGAATGTTGGCTCTGAGGTTCCTCTGGATCGATATGGGGCGGGTCAAGTATGCGCGTAGCCTTTTGCTATCGGCGGGTATCGTTCTTATCCTTGTCGTTGCCACGATCGCACTGGCGATGCCGGAAGAAGATTTTCTAGGGGACTTTCTTCAGGCTGTCGGCAAGGATTCTACCTTTAGCGGTCGGAAAGCGATCTGGGCTGCTGGGCGCGTGATTCAGGACCAGCATCCGATTACGGGCACTGGCCTCGCAGGGTTTTGGCAGTACGACAATGGTGCTGCACAATCGATCAACTTCTATGACTTCAAGCCCTACGGAACAAAATTGTCGTTCCATAACGCTTACATGGAAGTGCGTGTTCATCTGGGTTATGTCGGTTGGACTCTCTTCATCGCCACCTGGATGTGGCAAGCTCAGAACGCAATTCGCAATTGGTTATCCTCTAAAGACCTCGAAGCGACGGCCTTGTTGCTACTGTTGGGGATCGTCTTCGTGATGAGTTTCACAGAATCGACTCCATGGGGCGTGTTTAACACTCCAGTCAATGTTATGATTCTGGCATCGATTTCGGCCTTCACCGCGGGACGTCGAAAGTTCGAAGGATACATTCCGGTCCGTGTGACGGGATCCGATGCGAACAAGTACGTTCGTAAGCGCACCTGAAACGCAAGAATGTATGGCTGCACGAGGATTTCCTATAGCGGCGTAAGCCTCCCGTAACCGGCATTCAACTACTAAGGGTCGGCCGGCGATGTCGCGTATTTGATCCGGTGACGAATTGGCTTGAACATTGCAGGAATTCGCGGGGCAAGAGAGCAGGAGCATGCGGTCCGAAATGAGAGACAAAGTATTTCTGTTCTACGACGGTTATGAGCGGACAGCAGATGAAGCGCTCGGTCCGATGTTGAAGGGCGAGGTCCGCAGACACGCAAGGTATGCGTGGAGGAAGCTGCGCGGCCGGCAAGTCAGAACAGGATTCTATACTTGGTTCTTCATGCTCAAAGAAGCGCTTGAGACCGCAGGTGTCGAAGTTCACGTTAACAATTTCAGATTGGCGCGGAAGTATCCCGATCAGCCAATCGGCGTTCTTGGCTACCCCAGTGTAATCCCGAAAGTCGACGCACTGCCGAACCCAAGATTATTGGGGCCGGGGCTTTACGACATTCCCAATGAAAGCACCGCTCTGCTTTCAGACCCAAGAAACAAAGTCTACCTGCAAACGTGTGAGTGGACCAGGAACATGTTTGAGCCGATGTGGGGCGACAAACTCGCTCTCTGGTTCGGCGGCTTCGATATTACAAGGTTCCCGGACTCTGCCCGCAGTCCCAAGACTTTCGATGTACTCATCTACGACAAAATCTACTTTGATCGGGAGGCAAATTATTCTCGTTTGATTGCGCCGCTCATAGAGCGTCTGGAGCGCGAGGGATTGACTTACACAGTCATCCGCTACGGTGAATATGCTTATGACGACTATATCGACAAATTGAAGCGAAGCCGTTCTATGGCTTTTTTCGCGCACTCAGAAACTCAAGGTATGGCGTATCAGGAATGTCTGGCGATGAATGTGCCGGTTTTTGCCTGGGATGAGGGCATCTGGCCCAATCCGAAGGCAGCGGAAGTGTCGGATGAACCTGTTCCGTGTACCTCTACGCCATATTTCGACTCGCGTTGCGGACTGCATTTTAAGGCAGAGAACCTCGAGACAAAGTGGATTGATTTCTGGTCGGCCCGGGAGAATTTCAATCCCCGAAAATTTGTCGAAGAGACGTTGAACTTTGAGAATTCTGCAAAGAATTACTTGCAAGCTTATGCGCGGGCCGGAATGGCAGGCGCGGATCAGTCAACTGAATATGCTTAAAGGCGATTGAAAATGGACTTTACTTTGGAACGACAGGTGCTCGTCACCGGCGGCGCTGGCTTTCTCGGTTCGCACCTCTGCGATCGTCTGATTGAACGTGGGGAAGATGTGGTTTGCCTTGATAACTTCTTCACTGGGGCAAAACGGAATGTTCAGCATCTGCTCGACCACCCGAATTTCGAATTGATGCGTCACGATGTGACTTTCCCACTCTATATTGAAGTTGACGCGATCTATAATCTGGCTTGTCCGGCTTCCCCGATTCATTATCAGCACGATCCCGTGGCGACGACCAAGACCAGTGTGCATGGCGCGATCAACATGCTCGGACTGGCTAAACGCCTGGGGGCTCCCATTTTTCAGGCTTCGACTTCGGAAGTCTATGGGGATCCTATCGTACATCCGCAGACAGAGGAATACTGGGGGAACGTGAACCCGATTGGACCGCGGTCCTGTTATGACGAGGGGAAGCGCTGCGCTGAAACGCTCTTCTTTGATTACCATCGCCAACATGGGTTGGAAATCAAGGTCGCCCGGATCTTCAATACCTATGGTCCCCGCATGCATCCGAGAGATGGCCGGGTCGTCTCGAACTTCATTGTCCAGGCGCTGAAGGGAGAGGACATCACGATTTACGGAGATGGCGACCAGACGCGGTCGTTCTGCTACGTCGATGATCTGATCGACGGTTTTCTGCGCCTCATGAGTACGCCCAAGGAAACAACAGGTCCGATCAATATCGGGAATCCAAAAGAATTCACCATTCGGGAGCTTGCCGAGACTGTTATTGATCTGACCGGGACATCCTCCAAGCTTATCAGTCTGCCGCTGCCGGCGGACGATCCCAAACAGCGTCAGCCAGATATCTCAAAGGCGGTTGAGCAGCTGGGCTGGAAGCCGAAGGTTGAGCTTCGTGAGGGTCTGACGAAGACAATCGCCTACTTTGATGATCTCCTGAGAGAGACCAAAGAACTGGTTTAGTCTGACAGACAGACTGCAACTTGCGTTACGGCTTGAGGCAGAAAAACATTTTGTGAGGGCCTCACCCAATCGGGTGGGGCCCTTTTCGCTGACAATCCAGCCTTGTGAGGTCCGGTCTTTGGTATCGTCTCGGCTTCGGTGGCGAACCTTTCTCAGGGAGTGGCAAAGGTTAAGGATATGACAACCACAACAGGCACTCCTTGTGGCCCCATTCCTGACAAGGTTGGAACCATAACTTCTGTCATGAGTTTCGTGGAAGGAGCGGATTTAACGCGCTTTTAAGAGTTTGAGGGACTGATACGTGCTGATGAGCAATGCCAGTTCTTCTGTGCCAGGGAGCAGACCTGTGGTCGATATTGCGAATGCCACCATTGCGCATCGCGGCTGGGACGCCGGTATCCAGACCGAGAAGGAAACCTATGACAAATGGCCTGTCTGGGCACGTCTCCTGATCATCGTTGGATTGAGCGCTCTGCTGTGGGCAGGCATTATCAGCTCAGCGGTCGCATTGTTCGGTTAAGATTGTAAAAGCCACCCAAAACAAAGAGCCCCGGTGATCGCACCGGGGCTCTTTGTTTATGAGCGAGAAGTTTGTCGCTGGGGGATTAACGAGCGCCGCGCGACATCAGAACGGCTGGCACCGTGCGCAGCATGATCATGATATCGCTGACAAAGGTGCGGGTGCGGGCGTATTTGGCGTCCAGCTGTACGCGCTCTTCGTAAGTGGTGTCGCTGCGGCCTTCGACCTGCCACAGGCCGGTCAGGCCCGGGCGGACAGCGCAGTAGTCCCTGTAGAACTCGCCATATTTGGCAATCTCGTTTTCAACGATCGGGCGCGGACCGACCAGCGACATGTCTCCACGAAGGATATTCACGAGCTGTGGCAATTCATCGATCGACGTCTTGCGGATGAAATGACCCAGTGGCGTGATGCGCGGATCGTTCACGAGTTTCTGCGTCGCTTCCCATTCGGCGCGGGCTGCAGGATCGGTCGCCAGGATCTCCCGAAGGCGGTCATCGGCATTTGCGACCATGGAGCGGAGTTTGAAACATTTGAAGGTGCGCCCGTTCCGACCGTAACGCTTCTGGGCGTAAACGGCGGGGCCACCATCCTGCATGCGAATGAGGATGCCCACGACAAGCAGGAGCGGGAATACAAACACAAGCGCGACGCTCGCGATGATGATGTCGAGAATACGTTTGGCACTCGTATTCTCCTGATACTCTGCGCGATCGAGGCGCGTCGAAGAGTATGCGGCCGTTTCCGCGTGACGTGATTGATTTGTTAGTCTCAGACCCATAACTGTCCCCGGAACTCTACCGAACGGCGTAAGAAATCTTCCCGGAATTCCTCACGCCCAAGCCAACAATCGTTAACTTTGAGAGCAAGGAAACCTTTATTTCATTTGGGGACGTTTGCAATCTGTATACCGGGATTAGCCCAAATATTTGAGGGTTTTTCCCGAAATTCGCCTGCTAGGCGAAGTATTTTTCAAGTAATCGGCAGGCAGCGGGCATTTGTTAATCACAACGCGTCGTTTTCGGGGCTTTGAGGGATTCGCGTGTGCCAGAACGTGTCACGTGCGTGCCAATTCGATACGAAAAAAAAAGCGGCAGTGCCATTGAGCACTGCCGCTTTGATTCGGGGTGTGGTCTGTCGCCAGAGCGATCAGAAGACGCGGTCTTTAATGCGAATTGTGTCGCCAGGCTGAACCATGGTTGACGTGGTCAGTTCAATTGCCTGCTCTTCGTGCGAGTTGACGCTCTTGATGTACACGACGTTTTTCTTGGCGCGGTAGGTCCAACCACCAGCGGCGGCAACGGCATTCACGACAGTCAGTCCGGACGTGTATGGATACTCTCCAGGACGGTTTACTTCGCCGAGAATATAGTAGGGACGATAGTTGATGACTTCTGCGCTGACCCGCGGGTTCAGGACGTAGTCACCTTCCAGCATCTCCACGATGCGCTTCTCGAGTTGCGGTGTGGTGAGGCCAAGGGCTTCGACCTGGCCGATCAGCGGCATGGAGATGGAGCCAGTGCCATCGACTTCAAACTGGCCGGAGAGGTCAGGCTGGCCGAATACTGTGATCCGGAGCTGGTCTCCGTTGCCAAGCGTGTAGGCGCTTATTGCCTGCTGCTGCACCACGCGTTCTCCAGAAACGGGGCTTGGTGCGGAAGGGACCGCGGATTCACAGGCGGCAACAACCAGAAGCAGGCTGCCCAGAACGGCTGTGACGAGGGGGCGCAGGAAATTCATCGTCTCTTTTCTCCCAGATTAGGCGTGTCTGCTGCTTAGCAAGACCTATTCCAGAGTTTCAGGTGGAAATGAAGGAAACTTCATCCCTGAACAGCCGAACAGCAGAAAGTTTCCCGCTGATGAACGCACCGGTATCAAGGCCAATCCGCCGATCGTCGCGAAATACGTCGTCGGTCGGCGTGTGGCCATGCACGACAACCTGAGGAAACTGTTCCTCCGCGTCCAGGAACTCTTCACGGATCCACAGCATGTCCCGCACGGTCTGGTTTTCGAGCATTTCTCCCGGGCGCAGGCCAGCATGCACGAACAGGTAGTCTCCGGTCACATAGTAGTGCTGGAGGTTCTGGTAGAATTTCAGATGTTGCTCAGGCAGGCGATTGCGGAACTCGGTCCAGACTTTGTCCCAGGCGCGCTGATACGCTTGCATGGCGTCATGGGACTGCATCGCAGCGCGAGCATTTTGAGGTGGCTGCAGGCCATATGAATACAGTGTCTCGGCGCCGCCATAGCGTACCCATTGTTTCCCGAAATTGACGTCATTGAGAAACCGTAGCAGCGCCTCCTCGTGATTTCCCATCAGGAAGACCCGTTCGAATGCCTTCATCCGGTCGCTGATGAGGAAGTCTATCACGTCTTTGGATTGAAGGCCGCGATCGATGTAATCTCCAAGAAATACAAGGACTCTTTTCGTGCCTTCTGGCAGGGATTGGGAATCTTCGTCAATTTGTTCGACGAGCTTTTCAAGAAGGTCTCGCCGACCATGAACATCTCCGATTGCGTAGACGCATTGTCCATCAGGAGCGGCAGACTGGCGTGTGACGGCAACCGGTGTTTGTTCCTGCGCCTCCTCCTCCACCTGAGGGGACGTGAGACCGATGCCCCGGCGGATGCGCGCGCGCAAAGATGTCGCTGATCGGGTCAGGTTGCTGATCCGTTGCAGGAAACTTTGCCGGGTCTGGTCGGTCATTTTGCTCATCTGGGTGTAAGTATTAACAACTACTTATAACGACTTCTGGTCTGAAACCAATCGATGCGGGCGATTCAGCGCCGGGTTCCAGCTATCGCTTCATTAAGAAAACCCGCCGCCCAGCTCATGTGCATGGTGCCCGAAATCAGGCCGGCGAGGAGACCGCACGGAGACCTTTTCCAGACTGCGACGGCCATCGAAGCGGCCGCCAGGACGCCGATGTAACCAAGTGGCAGAATGAGGGCGGGCAGGAAAACGGGTGACGCCAAGAAGCCCCCAGCGCTCGCCAGAAGGGCGAAGATGGGAAGCGCCTGACGGATCTTGAGACGCTGGCCATGCTTGCGAACGTTGCGGGCACGGCCTTTACCATAATTGAAGTATTGCTTCGCCAGGCGGCCAACCGAACCGCGCGGGATGTAGCGGATGCGGATATCAGAATCGAGGAAGATTTTACCGCCTGCCTGAACCACGCGTTCATCATATTCGGCGTCCTCGTTGTGGGAGAAGGTCTCATCATATCCGCCGATCTGGCGGTACATATTGATGTTGAAGCCGGGATGGTGCCCATGGTCGACATAGCCGGATGTCTTGCCTCCGCGATGAACAGAACCTCCGGAACCAAGCGGCGTATCAACGATCCAGGCATTGGCACGTTCGAAACACGTATCACCAACCGCATCCATTGGGATGACGACTGAAGCCGCACCGGTGGCCTCGAGCGCTTTTGCGACGGATAGGATAAAATCAGCAGGGTAAATCGAGTGCGCGTCGCATCGGACAACGTACTGCGTAACTGGTGTGCTTGCGTCCAGAACAGCCAGATTCATGGCGGCCGCCTGCAATCTTTTCGGATTGTGGATCAGCTGCAGGTTCGGGAATTCCGATTTCAGGTGCTCGACGATCTCAACGGTTTTGTCGGTACTGCCGCCATCGGCCACGACCAGCGGGATGTCGCGAAGCCGGGCATCGCCCCGCATCAGCGAGCGAATGCAGGTCTCGATATGGCGTTCTTCGTTAAGCGTTGGAATTACAGCCAGAATCGAGGCGGGCGCCGGTTCCGGCGCTTCGTTTTGTTCGATTTCAGCCATTGCATGCGCACCCATGGCGACCTCTGATGAATGTTTTCACCTGTGAAGGGAGCAAATTCCATTCCAGACGGCTGAAGGGAAGCTGAGGCGATGGCATCCCTAACGTCAATCTTGCCGCGCTGGCCGAACCCCATATGGTGGGACAAAACAGGAGGAATTGGGAAACATGATCGGCGTCGTAGCAAAACTAACCATCCAGTCTGGCAAAGAGTCGGAATTCGAACAGGTCGGCAAGGACCTGATGGCAAAGGTGAAGGCAAATGAGCCTGGCTGCCTGACCTACCAGCTCTACAAGTCGAAGAAAGAACCGAACGTCTATATCTTCATGGAACAATATGCTTCCGAAGAGGCGTTGAAATCCCACGGGCAGACCGAATATTTCAAGGCTGCCGGCCCAGCGCTGGGTGCGTGTCTCGCTGGAGCTCCTGACGTCCAGTATTTCGATATCGTCGAATAGGGGACGGGCGGCCATGGATCTCTCGCTCTCGCCCGCCGACCTGAAATTCCAGAAAGAGGTGCGCGACTGGATTGACGTCAATTTTGACGCTGACCTGCGCGCCCGGATGGCACTGTCCAAGAATGGCTATGTCGACAAGGCAAGCCAGGTGGCCTGGCAGAAGAAGCTGGCATCCAACGGATGGATCGCGCCGAACTGGCCGAAGCAATATGGCGGACCGGGCCTCTCGGCGACCGAGCGCTACATTCTGCATTCCGAACTGTCCGGCGCCGGCACGCCGAATGTCGCGCCGTTTGGCGTGTCCATGGTCGCGCCGGTCATCATGGCCTTTGGCAGCGAGGAGCAGAAGAAGAAGCACCTGCCGCCGATCCTCGCGTCTGACCTCTGGTGGTGCCAGGGGTATTCTGAACCGGGCTCGGGGTCCGATCTGGCCTCGCTGCAGATGAGTGCGGTCCGCGACGGCGACGATTATGTGCTGAATGGCTCCAAGATATGGACGACGCTGGCCCAGTGGGCCGACATGATCTTCTGCCTGGTACGCACCTCGAAAACGGGAAAGCCGCAGGAAGGGATCAGCTTTATCGTGTTCCCGATGACCTCGCCGGGTATTACCATCCGGCCATTGCCGACGCTGGACGGCCCGGCTGAGGGTCAGCACGAGATCAACCAGGTCTTCTTCGAGAACGTCCGTGTGCCCATCAAGGACGCCCTCATCGGCGAGGAGAACAAGGGCTGGACCTATGCCAAGTACCTGCTGGAATTCGAGCGCGGCAACGCTTATGCGCCGGGGCTGCGCCACATGCTGCGCAAGGCCCGAAAGGTCGCCTCGAAGGAAATCGCCGGAGGGGCGCCGGTGATCCGCGATCCGGATTTTGCCCGCAAGCTGGCCCAGCTGGAGATCCGGATCGATATGCTGGACGCGACCGAGCGGCGGGTGCTGTCGTCCCTGTCGGCTGGTCAGAATGTCGGGCCGGAAAGCTCGATGCTGAAATGTGCCGGGTCTGAAGCACAGCAGGCGATCACCGAACTGGCGCTTGAGGCAGCAGGGTTCTACGCCGCGCCGTTCGTGCAGGACACGATCGCCCTGCTGGAGGCCGGCGGCAATGAAACCTGTCCGACACCTCAGCACGGCCTGGTCGCAGCGCCGAACTATTTCAACTATCGCAAAACGTCCATCTATGCCGGTTCCAACGAAATTCAGCGGAACATCATGGCCAAGATGGTTCTGGGGCTTTAGCGGCCGGCGATGACTGACGCTGTCACCGCAAAGGCCTCCGGGCCGAGCCTGCCAACCCGGCTTGCGTTCGGGTTTGGCGGCGCGGCCGAAGGGATCAAGAACAACGGGTTCGAATACTTCCTGCTGTTCTTCTACAGCCAGATTCTGGGTGTTCCTGCGGCGATGGTTTTCCTCGCCCTGATGATCGCGCTGGTCGTCGATGCCATGTCCGATCCAATCGTCGGGTATTGGTCAGACAATATACGCACCCGTATCGGCCGGCGGCATCCTTTCATGTATGCGGCGCTCCTTCCGGTCGGGCTGACTTACTACCTCGCCTGGAACCCGCCTGAAGGCCTGTCGACAAACGGCTTGTTTGTCTGGCTTCTGGTTCTGACAATCAGTGTACGGCTGTCTTTCACGATGTATGAGGTGCCGAGTACGGCGCTGGTTCCGGAGCTGACGCCGGAATATGATGCTCGCACCAGCCTGATGTCGTACCGCTACTTCTTCGCATGGGTTGGCGGTCTTTCCATCCAGATTTTCCTGCTCTTCTTCCTGTTGAAGCCGAGCGAACAGAACCCGTCCGGCTATTTCCATATTCCCGGCTGGCATCTCTATGGTCAGGTCGCAGCCGGTGTCATTCTGCTGGCGGCGGCCGTGTCGACATTCGGCACGCATGCCCGCATACCTCATCTCAAGGCACCGCCCGCGCAAAGGAACCTGACCCTGGGCAAGGTCTTCTCGGAAATCTTCGAGACGATTTCGAACCCGTCGTTCCGGGCCTTGTTCCTGGCCACGCTCTTCGGTCTGCTGGCCTCCGGCGTTTCCGCTTCACTCAACCAGTACATCAATGGCTATTTCTGGGGCTTCACAACGACCCAGACGGCAGGCCTGACAGTCGCTGTGTACATTTCAGCTGTGCTGGCCCTGATCATTGCGCCGATCGCCGGGCGGATGTTCGGAAAGAAACGCGCTGCCCTCTCGATCGGCGTCCTGGCATTCACGATTGCCCCGGCGCCGGTCTTCGCCCGGCTGATCGGGATCATGCCGCCGAACGGCTCGGACGCACTCTATAATATCGTACTCACAATCACGATCTTTGACCTGGCGCTCATCATCGCCACGCAGATGCTTATGGGCTCGATGGTTGCTGACATTGTCGAGGACAGCGAGGTTCAGACGGGCCGACGGTCGGAAGGCATCTTCTATGCCGGGATCAGCTTCATCCGAAAGCTGGCGCAGGCCTCCGGCGTATTCGTCGCGACCGTGGTTCTTACATTTGCCGGTATTCAGGAAGGGGCTCAGCCAGACAAGGTCACCGACAGCTCGTTGACTTCGCTTGGTTGGGGATATGCGGTGACGCTGCTCGCAGCATGGACGCTGATGATGCTCTGCGTGGGCTTCTACCGGATCAGCCGCGAGTCGCATGAAAACAACCTTGCGACACTCGCAGCACGAGGGGCAGAAGAGGCAAGTCACTGAATTTCTGACTGAATTGTCATGAACCGCCGAATTGCCACTCCTTCAGCGCCGCAATAGAGCCATAGACATGATGCACGCTCTTCGCATGACAAGACATGTTTCAAAGTACCTGGTTGTGGCCGGGCTTTGTGTGGTGGCACTTCTGGTGCTGGCGGTTTCACCCCTCATGGCCCATGCCCAGCGATTGCCGGAGACGCGATCCGAGATCGAGCTGACCTTCGCGCCGCTTGTGAAAGAAGTCTCGCCCGCCGTCGTGAACGTCTACACACAGAAGACGGTGAAGACAGGTGTCACGCCGATGGAGATGCTTCTCTATGGCCGCGCTGCGCCGCAAAGCCGGGTTCAGAACTCCCTCGGCTCCGGTGTTGTCGTCCGTGAGGACGGTGTGATTGTCACCAACAACCACGTCGTTGAAGATGCGGATTCATTTCGTGTCGTCCTGAGCGACCGGCGGGAGTATCCGGCGGAGCTGGTTCTGAACGACGAGCGGACAGACCTTGCCGTGCTCAAAATCGATACCGGCGGCGACAAGCTGCCGGTCCTGCACTACGCCGACACGCGAGAGGCGCAGGTGGGCGATCTTGTAATGGCCATCGGCAACCCGTTTGGCGTCGGCCAGACCGTCACCAGCGGCATTATCTCCGCGACGGCCCGTACTGATGTCGGCATCTCCGACTACTCCTTCTTCATTCAGACCGACGCGGCGGTGAATCCTGGTAACTCCGGCGGGGCACTTGTGAATATGAAGGGTCAGCTGGTCGGCGTGAACACAGCGATCTTTTCGCGGGGCGGCGGATCGAATGGCATCGGCTTCGCCATCCCGTCCGAAATGGTCAAGCGCGTTGTCGATGCGGCCATGAATGAAGGTACGTTTGTGCGCCCATGGCTGGGGCTCGCCGCGCAATCGGTCAGTTTCGATATGGCCAAGGCGCAGGGCCTGTCCCGTCCCATCGGCGTGATGGTCACAGAGGTTTACGACGGTGGGCCGGCTGACAAGTCTGGTCTGCGCCGTGGTGATCTGGTCACCGCCATCGATGGCCGGGAAGTGTTCGACGAGAAAGGCCTGAAATTCCTCGCCGCCATCCGGAATCCCGGTGAAAAAGCGCAGCTCAACGTGCTGCGCGGTGGCCGCAATCAGGTGATCGGCGTCAAGGTTGAGCCGCCACCCGGCGCAACGGAGGCTGATATCGTGTTGCTGGAAGGGCAGGATGTTTTCAACGGCGCGCGTGTGGTTGAGCTTTCACCTCGCCTTGCCGAGGAGAACGGGCTGGACCCGTTCCAGAAAGGCTCCGGCATCTATGTCTATTCCGTCGCCCGCCGGTCCGTGGCGCGCAACTATTTCCGTCCGGGCGACATCATTCGTTCCGTCAACGGCAAGCAGACCAAGACCGTGAAAGACCTGGAAGCCGTGCTCAAGGATTCAGATCGAAGCTGGAATATTGAGCTGGACCGCAACGGGCGGACCATCCGGGGGACGGTCCGCCTCTGAATCGCTTCAGTTCGTTTTCGGATGCAGGACCACCGGCAGGTGGGTGTAGCCGAGCACGAAGTTCGACAGGACGCGTTCCGGTTCGCCGACGACTTCGACATTTTCGAAGCGGTTCATGATCTCTTCCCACAGGATTCGCAGCTGCATCTCGGCGACACGGTTGCCCATGCAGCGGTGGATGCCGAAACCAAACGAAACGTGACGGCGGGCATTCTGGCGATCGATCAGGAATTCGTCAGGCCGTTCGATCGCTTCCTCATCGCGGTTGCCGGACACATACCACATCACGACCTTGTCGCCCTTGCGGATCTTTTGCCCGCCAAGTTCCGTATCTTCCGTCGCCACGCGCCGCATATGGGCCAGAGGGGTCTGGTAGCGGATAATCTCTGAGACCATGTTGGGGATCAGCGAAGGGTCCGCTTTCAGTTTGGCGTACTGGTCCGGAAACTTGTTGAGGAAGTAGACGCCGCCGGAGATCGAGTTGCGGGTCGTGTCGTTTCCGCCCACGATCAGCAGCATCAGGTTGCCGAGCAGTTCGATCGGATTGTTGACCATGTCCTTCGTCTTCGGATCATGGGCCAGCAAGGAAATGAAGTCGAACTTTCGCGGCTCTGCGGCGCGTTGGTGCCAAAGCTCAGTGAAGCTGGCGAGGCATTCATTGAGATGCTTCATCCGCCATTCCATGTCTGCGCCGGCGACGCCGACTGCGTCGGATGTGGTTGCGACATCGGACCAGAAGGGCAGCTTGTGCCGGTCTTCAAACGGGTAGTCGAATAACGTCGCGAGCATCTGGGTGGTCAGCTCGATTGAAACACGGTCCACCCAGTTGAATTCCTCACCAACCGGCAAGCTGTCCAGGATATTGCAGACGCGCTGTCGGATCAGGTCTTCCAGTTCCGACAGCTGGCTCGGGGCGACAGCTGGCTGGGCGGCTTTACGCTGGATGTCATGGATCGGCGGATCCATTGCGATGAACATCGGCGGCTGGAAGTCGTCAGACGGGTCGCCAATCACGATGCTGGGGACGGACGAGAACACTTTGTGGTTCGAATCGACCGCAATGATGTCGTTGTATTTCGTGACGGACCAGTAGGCGCCCACGGCACTTTCCGGGCAATAGTGGACCGGGGCTTCCTTGCGCAGTCGTCTGAAATACTCACCCTGTTTGTTTTGCTGGAAGATTTCCGCTTTCGAAACGTCGAAACCTTCAAGGGGAAGGCTCCACGGATCAGGAACTTCCACGTCTATCGACTGCGCTGTGTCGGCCATATTTTCCTCCCAAACAGGCTTTTTCGCCCTTATGGGAAATAGAGTACGTGCGAAGCGCGCCGCTGGAAAGTTTTTAAGCCGCCCCAATTGTTGTGCGGTGCAGCAAGCGATCGTGTCCGGCGTAGCCGCCTGTCGCCATGTGCAGAAGGCAGCGATTGTCCCACATCAGCAGCATGTCCGGTTCCCATTTGTGCCGGTACTGGAACTCCGGTCGGGTCTGCCAGCGATAGAGATCCGTCACCAATTCCCAGCCTTCCTCCTGATCCATCCCGGCAATCCCGACAATATAGCCGGCGCAGCCGAACAGGGACTTGCGGCCCGTTTCTGGATGCGTGCGAATGAGGTCGTGCCGCTCTGTCGCCTCAGCGTCGGAAGATGGGCGGATGTCCATGCTCCGTCCCTTGGCCTTGTCATCTTCGCCATACATTCCTACCGGAGAATAGGCATTGCGGGCCGAATGAATGGCGTGGCGCCCTTCAATGCGTTCGCGCAGCTCGTCCGGCATTTGCTCCAGCGCCATATACTGGTTTGCGAAGAGCGTATCGCCGCCACTGGGCGGAATGGTAATGCCGAACAGGCAGGTTCCCTGAGGCGGGCGTTTCTGGAAGCTCCAGTCGGAGTGCCAGCTTTCCGCGAAAATCGGGGCGGTTTCGTCTGCGGCGCGTTTGACGGCGATGATGTGCGGATGCCCTTCGATGGGGGCAATGAATGGGTCATCGCCGAATGGCCCAAAGTACTGCGTAAATCGCTCTAAGTCCGAATTGGTCATCTTCTGGTCCGGAAAAGACAGGACCTGGTAGTCCAGCCAGGCCTTCCGGATTTCAGCGATCGTCTCTTTGTCCAACGGATGGGTCAGGTCCACGCCGCGCACGGTTGCGCCGCAGGCCTGCCCGGATGGTGTGATCTCCAGGCTCATATGCGTTTCCTCCGGTGCCTATCTTATCACGAGCCGCCAGCTCGCCTAGAACATGGGCCATGAGCGATTTGTTTGAAGCAGCCGGAATGTCTGAAGGGGCCCCGCGTCCCCTTGCGGACCGGTTGCGCCCGCAGAAACTGTCGGAAGTCGTCGGGCAGGACCATCTGGTCGGCCCGGATGGCACGCTGACGCGTGTGCTGCAGGCAAAGCGACTGTCCTCGATCATTTTCTGGGGGCCGCCCGGTGTCGGCAAGACGACCATCGCCCGTTTGCTTGCGCAGGAAACCGATCTCGAATTCGAGGCGATCAGTGCGATTTTTTCAGGGGTGAAAGACCTGCGCGCGGCGTTCGACCGGGCGGAAGGGCGCTGGAAGGTCGGCAAGGGCACGCTTCTGTTTGTCGATGAGATTCACCGTTTCAACAAGGCGCAGCAGGACGGCTTCCTGCCGTTTGTCGAAAGTGGTGTCGTTACGCTGGTCGGCGCGACGACCGAGAACCCAAGCTTCGAAATCAACGGCGCGCTCCTGTCACGCTGTCAGGTGCTGGTGCTCAAGCGGCTGGAAGAGACGGCGCTGACGGAGCTGATCAGCAGGGCAGAGGCGCTTGAAGGGCGTCCCTTGCCTGTTGTGAAAGAAGCGGTCGCTCCGGTTCTCGCAATGGCCGATGGTGACGGGCGCTACCTCCTCAATATCGTGGAGCAGCTCTATGCGCTTGCCGGGCCGACGTCGGTATTGAGCCTTGCGCAAGTAACCGCAGGTTTGCAAAAGCGCGCACCTGCCTACGACAAGGCCGGGGACGGCCACTACAATCTGATCTCGGCCTTACACAAGGCTGTCCGGGGATCGGACCCCGATGCGGCGCTCTACTGGTTCGCGCGAATGATAGATGGCGGGGAAGACCCGCTCTATCTGGCTCGCCGCCTTGTCCGTATGGCCAGCGAGGATATCGGCCTTGCCGACCCGACGGCGCTGATGGTGACAAGCGAAGCCGCCCGGGCCTACGAGCGAATGGGGTCTCCGGAAGGGGAGCTGGCGCTTGCACACGCAGTGATCCATTTGGCGACCGCGCCCAAATCGAATGCGGCCTACGTGGCTTGGAAGGCCGCTCTTCAGTCCGCGCGTGACACCGGCAGCCTGATGCCCCCGAAACACATTCTGAATGCACCCACGAAGATGATGAAGGATCAGGGGTACGGCGCGGGGTATGCCTATGATCACGATACGGAAGAAGGGGTGTCCGGTCAGAACTATTTTCCGGATGGTATGGAAAGGCAATCCTTCTACCAACCTAAAGGAGAGGGGCGGGAGAAGTCGATCGCCGAACGCCTTGCGTGGATTGCGAAGCTCCGAGACCGAAAGGGTGGAGCGTGACGCGCAATCGTCCCGTGCCAGAACTCAGTACGGAGGATGCCGACTTCGTGCGCAACCTTGTCATCCATGAGGACGACAAGGTGATCGTGTTCAACAAACCGTCCGGCCTTGCGGTTCAAGGCGGCGGCGGCATTTCCAGATCTCTGGACGACCTGCTGGTCGCCTTCGCCAAATCAAACGGAAAGCGCCCCCGGCTCGTCCATCGTCTGGATCTTGGGACTTCCGGCGTCATCATAACGGCACGGACGCAGCCTGCTGCGGCATTCCTGTCGGAAGAGTTCGCGTCCCGGCGGACTGAAAAAACGTATCTTGCACTTGTCCGTGGCGCATTGCCGTTTGCCGATGAGGGCGCTCTGAACACGCCTCTGGTCAAAGTCGAGGAAGCCGGGCGGCCGCGGATGATTGCAGCAAATCCCGGTCGGAAAGGGGCGCTAGCGGCGGTGACGCATTGGCGCATTCTGGCACGAAGCGGTGATGCCGCGCTGCTCGAAGCGCGGCCTGAGACAGGCCGGATGCACCAGATCCGCGCGCACTTATCCATTGCCGGGATGCCAATCCTGGGGGATTGGCTCTACGGCACCGGCGCAGAAGGTGCGTCGCGCCTGATGCTACATGCTGCGAAGCTCGTTGTGCGGCACCCGGATGGAGGTGAAATGTGCTTTGAGGCGCCTTTGCCTGAAGACTTCAAGTTGGCCGCTACGGCACTCGGCCTTCAGGCCGGTTTATAGTAGTCGCGGTACCAATCGACGAAGGCCTGAATGCCGGCTTTCACATCCGTGGTGGGAACATATCCGGTAAGTGCCTTCAACAGGCTTACATCGGCATAGGTCTGCTTCACATCGCCGGGCTGCATGTCCAGCATGTTCTTCACGGCCGTTTTGCCGATCGCCTCTTCAATGGCTTCGATATAGTCCATCAGGCGCACAGGGGCTGCATGACCGATATTGACCAGCCGATACGGCGCAACAGGGCTGAGAGAGTCGTTCCGCGTAACGGGTTCTCCAGCGATGGGCGGGGTGTCCATCAGGCGGCGGATCGCTTCGACAAGGTCATCGATATATGTGAAGTCCCGCATAAGATCGCCGCGATTATAGACGTCGATGGGCTGGTTCTTGAAAATTCGGTCGGTGAACAGGAAGAATGCCATGTCCGGTCTGCCCCATGGGCCGTAGACGCTGAAAAAGCGGAGAAGCGTCGTGGGGGTGCCGTAAAGGTGGGAGTGGCTGTGGGCGATCAATTCGCTCGACAGTTTGGTCGCGGCGTAAATCGTCAGGGGGTGAGGGGCGGGGTCGGTTTCTTCAAACGGGAATTTCTGGTTTGCACCGTAGGCGGATGAAGTGGACGCAAGGACAAGGTGCTTGGTGCCGTGAAGTCTTGCCAGATCAATCACATTGAACGAGCCGACAATATTGGATGAAATGTATTCTCGCGGGTGATCCAGGCTGTAGCGGACACCCGCCTGCGCGGCGAGGTGAACGACAATATCGGGAGTGCTTTCACGGAAGGCGATCGTCATCGCCTCCTCATCTTCAACCTTTATTTCGTGCATGCGAAAGTTCTTGTAGGCGTCCAGCCGCTTCACGCGGTTCCGTTTCAGGGCGACATCATAATAGGCCGAGAAACAATCGACGCCGGTCACCTCGTGGCCTTCCTTCACGAGGCGAAGGGACAATTCACTACCAATAAAACCGGCGGCGCCGGTAACGAGGATCTTCATGCTTATGCCCTGTTTTGGGTTCCGGGCTATATGATCGCTGCTGTCCGTACAAGCATTGAACGCCGCTTCAAAGAAAAGGCCTTCCGGTTTCCCGGAAGGCCTTCTCGGTCAGGTTTCCGCAGGCGATCGTGCCTACCGCTCATTCATGCGCGGGACGATTGCCTGGGCTTCGCCAGTGCTGAGCGCACGGGCGGTGGCCAGTTCATCCAGCAGGATCTGAATGCGCTTGTCTTCCGTCAGGCTCGAAATCGCGGCCATGGACTCTGCCGTTTGCGCGGATGCACCGAACAGGCTCTCCAATGCTTCAAAGCCCGATTTGCGATGTGGATAGTAGATCAGGCGCGGCGCGGTTTCGGCGTCGATTCCAGCTAGTTCCTTCGCTTTGGCGATCGCATCCGTGAAAGACCCGATTTCATCAACCAGGCCGCGATCCAGAGCATCTTCGCCGCTCCACACATGACCGCGAGCAACGTCATGGACTTCGTCATAGGACATGCCCCGGCCGTCGGCGACGATCCCGACGAACCGGTCATAGCCGCGCTTCAGTGAAGCCTTCACTTCAGCTTCCTGCTCCGGCGTGAACTTGTCCATGCCGTAGGCGTCAGCAAATTCCCCGCCTACCGAGACGGTGTCAAACGTGACGCCCAGTTTGTTGAAACCGCCAGCGAGTGCGAACTTGCCGCCGAAGATACCGATCGAGCCGGTGATCGTGGAGCGGTTGGCGACAATGTAGTCGGCCCCGGCCGATACATAGTACCCACCAGACGCTGCCAGGGAGCCCATGGACACAACCACCGGTTTGCCCTTGGCCTGGACGCGCTCAATGGCATTCCAGATCTGGTCCGAAGCCGTCGGTGAGCCTCCGGGGCTGTCGACGCGGAACACAATCGCTTTCACTTTTTCATTGTCACCAGCATCCAGAATGGCCCGGGCGACGGTGTCAGACGCGAAAGCAGGTCCGGACTCGAATGGCGAGCCGGAATTGGTGCCGCCGGTTACGACGGCGCCTTCACCACCGACAATGGCGATGGCCGGCGCCTTAAGCGGAAGGGAAGGCGGGGTGTAGCTGGCGAGATCAATGAACTCGGCGTCTTTGCCGGCTTTCTCTTTCGCAGCCTCTTCTGCCTCTTCCGGGTAGCCTTCCTTGTCCATCAGCTTGTTTGCGATGACCTGTTCTGCCGTCATCGGGCCGCTTTCCAGAGCAGTTTTTACTTCCGGAACCGTCAGGCCCCGGTCGGCGGCGATATCGTTCAGGGATTGGGTCCACAGCGACTCGGCCAGTTGTGTCATGGCTTCGCGGTGCGGCGCCGTGTAGCCGCTTTCATTATAGGAGTTCGGCGCATTCTTGTATTCGTAGAAGGGGTAAATCTCCGGCGTCACGTCGATCTTGTCGAACAGGCCTTTGAGAAATTCCGTCTCGAACGTGACGCCTGCCGCGAAGACTTCGGAGCCGGGCTGGATCCAGACTTCATCGGCAGGGGTGATCGAACGCAAAGCGGACGGGCCGCCAACACCAAACGTGCCTTGTGTATGGGCAATCACGAATTTTCCTGAGTCACGGAAACTGAGGAGAGCTTCACGAAGTTCCTCTGCGCGAGAGCTTCCGATGCCAACGGTTGCCCCTCTCAGATACAGGCCTTTCACCGAGTCATCGGCTTCGGCTGCCTGAAGTTTGGTCAAAAGGTCTACAAATCCGGGCGTTTCTGAAAAAGCTGCAATTCCGCTGACAGGCGCCTGATCGGAGTATTCTGCATTCAGGTCCATCGACAACACGATGTTGTCCGGCGTGTCGGGCGCCGACGATGTCGCGCTGAAAATGATTCCGACGAAGAAGATCACCATCAGGAAAAGGAAAAGAAACATGGCGACAAGGGCACCTGCCATCGACAGGAAAAAAGTTCTCATTGGGGTGTGGTCTCCGGTTCTGACCAAGGGGCGGTTTGATACCTGATATTGTCGATAATCGATAAAATGTAAAGGTTCGGCTCTGCTAAGAGGCGAAATTTGCAGCAAAACGCAGGTAACATGAAAGAAGTGCTGGAATGCAGTGCGAACGGGTGTTGCCAGCGAAAGAAAGAGTGGCTATCCCGGCGCCTCCGTTGGGGTGTCGCCAAGTGGTAAGGCACCGGTTTTTGGTACCGGCATTCCCAGGTTCGAATCCTGGCACCCCAGCCATTTTTTCCCGGCGCCTCCTGCCTGTCGGTTTTGCAGCCCGGTCAGCTTCTCATCACAGTCCGATATTGCGGGTGCGCACTGCATGCGACGTGTTGCGTTCGTGCAGCCGCCAGATATTTTCTAAATGAATCGTAAAGCCTTGTTGATCGTGTCACAGAGGGTTGTTAGCGTCCGGTTTCACAGCTAAGGGCTTTGCCGCGGACCTGCCAGAAGGCGGGCCAATCAGGGATCAATGACAGAGGGCGGATAACGTCCCGAAAAACTCAGGGGAGGTGTTGGGCGGTCTCCGCCTCTCTGCTTCCAAGGGAACTTGCCTCGTTTGTGTGTGAGGTTTTGTAAGGACCGGGACGCTCTCGTTAGCGGAGTGCCCGAAAGTCGGATTTCCCGCGCGACACCAGCGCGACCGTTTGGAGAGTGAGAGGCAAACCTCATGAAGAAACTTCTGTCACCAGCTCGCGGCGTGATTGCCGCGGCGCTTATCGCAGGACTGGCCATTCCGGCCCAGGCCCAGTTGCGCCAGGCGCTCGATGTCGGCGAACAGGCGACCCGCCGTGCAGAGCAGGTCCAGAACCAGATCAACCAGCTGGATGATGAGCGGACCGACATGGTTCGCGAATATCGTACGCTTCTGCAGCGCCGCGACGCTGCTGACCTGTACGCAAAACAGCAGGAACTGGTTGTTGCCTCGCAGCGCGAAGAAATTGCATCGCTGACCGAGCAGCTCGGCTCGATCGACGACATCACTGCACAAACCGTCCCGATGCTTCTCAGCATGGTCGAAGACCTGAAAACCTTCGTGGCCGCTGATCTGCCATTCAAGAAGGTTGAGCGTTCCGCCCGCATGGAAGCGCTCGACGGCATCATGTCCCAACCGGACGTGACGCCGGCAGAACAGTATCGCCTGATCATGGAGGCCTATCAGGCCGAGATGGAATACGGCCGCACGATCAGCACCTGGCAGGAAGAAATTGACATCGACGGTAACCCGACGACCGTCGACATGTTCCTCTATGGCCGTGTTGCGCTGGTTTATCTGACGCCGAACGGCAAGGCCGCCAGCTACAACCGTTCCACCGGTTCGTGGGAAGCGCTTCCGGGCAAGTACGTATCTGATATCCAGAAAGCCATCCGGGTTGCTCAGGCCAAGGCGCAGCAGACTGTCCTGTTCGCTCCGATCCAGAAGTTCCAGGTCCAGTAAGGCCCGGCTCAGAGAACTAAGAGGAAAACCGTAATGTTGAATTTCAAATCCTCGCTGAAGGCTCTGGGTGCAGCATCGCTGCTCGGCCTTAGCGCAATGACCTTCGCCGCACCGGCGTCTGCTCAGTCACTTGCCGACGTGCTCAAGCGCGTTCAGGCAGATTCCAATGAGATGACCGCTGAAAACCAGCAGCGTCTCAGAGAGTTCCAGCAAGACAAGAACGCTCAGGAAGCCAAGATGGCTGAAGCCCGCGGCGCTCTGAACGCTGCTGAAGCTCGCGGCCGTGCCCTCGGTGCCGAGTTTGATGCAAACGAAGCCACGCTTGCTGATCTGGAAGCACAGGTCACGGCTCAGGCCGGCGATTTCCAGGAGCTGCTTGGTCAGTTCCGTTCGGCAGCTGGTGAAACCATGCCGGAAATCGCGAACTCCTTCGCAAACTTCGACTATCAGGGCCGCGTTGAAGGTATCGCCGAAATCGCCGAAGCCCGCACGCTTCCGAACCGCGCTCAGCTTGAGCGTCTTCCGAAGGCAATCCTTCAGGAAATGATTGCTCAGTCCGAAGTCAAAACCTTCACCGCAACGGTTGATGGTGTCGGTCCGGATGCTTCGAATGCTGATGTCGAACTGATGCGTGTCGGTGTGTTCACCGCGGCAACGACCGACGGCGCCAAATTCGTTGAAGTCAAAAAGAAAGACAACGGCGACACCTTCCTGCAGGCCTTCAAGACTCAGCCGGCTGGCTCTTACGCGGGTGCAATGAAGTCGCTCATCAATGCTGGTCCTGATCAGCTTGTCCGCGCACCGGTCGATCCGTCGAAAGGCAACCTGTTTGGTATTCTCGGCGACCTGCCGGTCCTCAGCGACCGTATCAAGCAGGGTGGCCCGGTTGGTGCTGTCATCATGTTCTTGCTGGCGATCGGCCTGCTGATCGGCTTCTACAAGATGTTCACCCTGTTCACGATGGGCGGTTCCATGCGCAAGACGGCGAAAACCCGTCAGGCCGGCGACGGCAACCCGCTGGCACGCCTGTTTGAAACCTACGAACAGAACCGTGGTTCCGACATCGAGACGCTGGAACTCAAGCTGGACGAACAGATCCTGCGTGAATCGCCGCGCATCGAGCGCTTCAACGATATCGTGAAAGTCCTGTCGGCTGTTTCTCCGCTGCTCGGCCTTCTCGGTACGGTTATCGGTATGATCATCACCTTTACGTCGATCACCATCTACGGTGCCGGCGATCCGAAGCTGATGGCTGGCGGTATCTCGGTCGCTCTTATGACCACCGTGTTCGGTCTTGTTTCCGCCATCCCGCTTCTGCTGGTGCACGCGATCATCGCCTCGATGGCGCGCGGTAATCAGCAGATCCTCGACGAGCAGGCTGCTGGCCTGATCGCTGAGAAGGCGGAATCCCTGCGTGGTGCGGCGTAAGCCGCTCCCCGTAGCCTCAATTGAGGAGGAGCCCGTATGGGTTTGCTAGATCTACAAGCTTTCCTCGACCGAGGCGGTCCGGTGTTGCTGGTTATTATGTTTGCAACATTCGTTATGTGGGCACTGATCCTGGAACGTGTGTTCTATTTCAGATTTGCCCATAAGCAGGTGGCCGCTGAGGCGATTGCGGAGTGGCGTTCGCGCTCCGACAGGAAATCGACCTTCGCTCACTGGATCCGCGATAAGCTGGTCTCAGAAGTCCGCATGAAAGCGGAGCAGAATGTCAGCCTGACCAAGGCCATGGTGTCTCTGGCACCGCTGCTGGGTCTGCTGGGTACCGTGACCGGGATGGTCGCCGTGTTTGACGTCATGGCGATCACGAATGGTGCAGATGCGAAGGCCATGTCGGCCGGTGTGTCGCGTGCCACGATCCCGACCATGGCCGGCATGGTGGCGTCTCTGTCCGGCATTCTATTCACATCCGGCATGGACCGCCGGGTTGCCCGCTCGGTCCAACAGGTTGAAGACGCGATGGAGATTAGCTGATGCGAGGACGTACACATGACGCGCCTGAAGAGGCCAATGTCGACCTCACGCCGATGCTGGATGTTGTTTTCATCCTGCTCATCTTCTTCATCGTGACCTCGACCTTCGCGCAGGAAAAAGCGATGGGCCTTGAGCCTCCGCCGCCGCCTGCACCGCCAGATCAGGAACAGACGCAATCTGTGCCAGCGATTCTGATCTATGTGGATGAGTCCAACATGATCACGGTCAATGGCCGCAACACCGATATCGGCTCCGTTCGGGCCAACATCGAACGTGTTCGGGCAGAGACGCCGGAGAGCCAGGTCATAATTCAGGCACATCCGCGTGCGAAAAGTGGTGTCATCGTCCTTATCCGGGACGCCGCCTATAATGCCGGCTATCAGACGGGGGTTAACCTCGTTCTGTCGCAGGACCAGTAAGAGGAGCACCCAGTATGGCACGCAGAAAACGCCAGGCTTTTGCCTCAGGGGGTGCAGAGGATGATGTGAACCTCACGCCGATGCTCGACGTGGTGTTCATCCTCCTCATCTTCTTCATCGTGACGGCACAGTTCATCAAGGAGCCGGGTGTTGGTATCATCCGTCCGGACGTGGACAACAAGGCGGATGCCAAGCCGCTCGCCATCCTGATCGCGATCACAGACGAAAGCGAAATCTACATCGACAAGAAGCTGATCTCTCCGGAGGAAGTTGGCTTCACCATCAAGCAGATGCGTGAAGATAACCCCCGCGGTGAAATCGTGGTTCAGGCTGACGTGAACTCGTCTGCCGAAACGCTCGTCGATGTGATGGAGACCATCAACCGCCTCGATGGTGCCACCGCCATCAACATCTCGGCCAAGATTGAATAGGAGAACAGGATGTTCACTAATCCCCTGACGAGACTGTTGGTTGGTGTCGCTATCGCCATCCCGATTGTTTATCTCCTTTTCATCGTCATGAGCCAGCTCATCTTGGTGAAGGAAGTGAACCTGGAAAAGGGTGAGCAGCGGGTTCTTACGGCTATCACGCCGCAGCAACAGGACTCCGAGGTTCGTACGCGTCAGCGTTCGAAGCCGAAGCGGATCGACTCGGCCAAGAAGCCGCCGCCGCCGCCGAAGGTTTCGGCCACGAAATCCAACATCAATCTGCCGACACCGCAGATTGAGGGTGCTGCCCCGACCGAGCTCAACCTCGGCCGCATGCAGTCGCTCGCGATCGACCCGGTGGCGATCTCTGACCGTGACGCTCAGCCGATCCGTCCGCCGGTGCCGACTTATCCGCAGCGTGCTGCTGAGCGGGGTATCGAAGGTTCGTGTGAAGTGCGCTTTGACGTGGATACGCGCGGTAAGCCGTACAACATCCAGGCAACCTGCACGGACAGCGTCTTCACGCGTGAAGCTGAACGGGCAGTCGGCCGGGTTGAATTCGCGCCGAAGATCGTTCGCGGTAAGGCGGCTGAACGCCGGAACGTGGTCTATCCGCTGGAATTCAAACTCCAGTAAGCCTCTGGCTTCATTGTCAAATTTCTAAAAAGGGCGCTCCTCGGGGCGCCCTTTCTTGTTTGGGCGAGATATTCGGGGGGCTTGTGATCACCGCCGGAAGCCCCCCATCAGATCACGAATTGCAAACATAAGTAGAAAAATCTCGATCCTTCCCTCAGCTTTCCCTTGCGTAACACTATTAGTTATGTGATAAAGTTACAAAAAGGCACGGAGGAAAATCATGGTCGCATTGAGTGGAAACGGCATTGGCGCGAAGGCGTCTGGCTCAGTTGGAGGATCGGCTGGGACAGGTAGCTTCCTGGGGCGGGAAAGGAGATTTCTGACTTCGCTGGCGCCGGCGGCAATCGTGACCCTTGGCTTGTTTGCCACCATGACGCAATTGATCCGGGTCGATGAGGTCGAATTGCCCAAAGTCGTGCAGAGACCCTTGTCCACTATAACCCCACAGCGTGAACCCAGCGATCCAGTGCGGATTGATCGGAAACCGGTTACACCGTTGAATGTTGAGCTGCCGCCAATGCCGCCAGTTTCCAAAATTGACCCGGGCGTTTCCGGCTTTCCTGTGCCAGTCATCCAGCCCGGAAACTGGACACTTTTGCGCGAGACAATCAGGTTCGCGCCGCCTGCACCGCAAGCAATGGGCGAGCGGCTCGCCCAGGCCATCCGGCCTCCGGTTGCGTCATATCCGCGGTCAATGGCTTCGAAAGGACTGGAGGGGACCTGTGATGTCCATTTCAGCCTCAGCACCAGAGGCCTGCCTTACGATGTCACAGCCAATTGTTCCCATGCCGGATTCGAAAAAGAAGCCGTCAGGGCAGTCAGCAGGGCTGAGTTTCTGCCAGAAATCAGGCAGGGAGTGCCTGTCGAGTCGCACAATTATGTCTATCCCATGGAATTCAGGTTGCAGTGATGTGGAATCAACGCGTTCGCATGTGTATCAGCATTGACGAGAGGGTTGCGACCGAACCATATCAAGGGCAAGTCACGACCAACCTGGAAACGGGTCATTTGGCGCAGATAAAAAGCCTCAGAAGCCGCGCTGAAGTCCTTGATCCTGCCGGGCAATTCCGGTTGATTGGGTACAACTCCGCTACGCCAGCGGTCAGGAGAGGAATTATGGGTATCAGATCTGTTCTCAAAGGCGCCGTCATTGCCGGCATCATGGTGTCAGTTGGCGCCGGTTCGGCGCTCGCACAGGCGTGCGAAGAAACAGAGTTTTCGTCGAAAACGGGCCAGCTTTACCTGGACGCCGAACAAGCGGCGATGACGAACAACGATTACGTGACAGCCGCCAACAAGATGAACCAGCTCAAGCAGATGGGGCTGAATTGTTATGAAGAAGGCGCTGTCCTGAAGCTGTCGGCTTACATCAACATCCAGAAGGGTGATCGCAAGGCCGCTGTGAACGACCTCCTCTCCGCCCTGAACAAGGGCTACATTGCAGACAAGGACCGGGCGCAGACCTACTACAACATCGCCCAGATCTATCTGCAGGAAGAGGACATCAACAAGTCCCTCGAATACATGACCAAGTGGCAGCAGGCCGGCGGCAAGCCGGACCGCACCCAGAAATGGCAGCTCGCGGTTCTGTACCAGCGGGTCGACAACTTCAAGGAAGCCATCAAGTGGGCTGAACTGGTCAAGGCTGAAGACGGCTCCAAGTACGACCAGCAGCTCTATGACCTGCTGATCTTCCTGTACAACCAGGCTGACGACAAAGCGAAGCTGGCCAGCATCCTTGAGGAAGTGGTCGCGCATAACCCGACAGAGCGTAAGTATTGGGACGCCATTGCAGGCAACTACTTCGCCAGCAACGAGGAGCGCCGCGCGTTTGAAGTTCAGAAGGCGATGTATCTCGCCGGTATGCTGAAAACTGAAGACGAACTCATGCGCATCGTGAACTTCTACAACCGGTTCAACGTGCCCTATCAGGGCGCCAAGATCCTTGAGAAGGAAATGAATGCCGGCCGCGTTTCCCGCAACCTCGACCATCTTGAGCTGCTGGCCAACCTCTACCAGGTTGCCCGTGAGCACGAGAAAGCCATTCCGGTGATTCAGGCTGCTGCTGAAGCAGGTGGCGGCGGCGCAATGTATGAGCGTCTCGGCCGGTCCTATGCTGACCTGCAAGAGTGGGAAAAAGCCGAAGAAGCCCTCCAGAAAGCGCTCAGCCTGGGCGGTGTGAAGGACGCTGGCACAGCTTGGGTCCAGATCGGCCAGTCCCGCTATGAACGTAACGACCGTTCCGGCGCCCGCGAAGCCTTCCGCAAAGCCAACAATCGGGCCGGCAGCAGCTGGATTGCGTTCATGAATTCCGAAGAGGCGACCGCCTCTGCGCTGGATTGCTTCCAGTATCAGTCGGCTCTGCTGAACGTCACCAACGAAGCCAAGATCTGTAAGCGCCTTTCGGTGCTTGGCGAAGATCAGATGACGGACAACTGCAAGACCGTAAACGAGCGTCTTGATGCGGCCGAGAAGGCCTTCAACGAAGCACCGTCCTGCAAAGGCCAGCAGACCTGATCCAGGTCGTTAATTGAACTATCGAAAAGCCCCGGCCATTGGCTGGGGCTTTTTAGTTTTCAGGGGCTTCAATTGTAGGCGCTGAGGATTTCGTCGACCGCGCGTTCCAGGTCTTTCAGGGTCGAAACATGCGTGACCTGGGCGCAGAAGGGCGCATAACGGGGAATGACGCTGTCGCCGGTGCCCCACAGGCCGGGGCCTTCCGGATTCAGCCAGATCACGCGTTTGGCGCGGGCTGCAAATTCGCGGAACAAATCCATTCGTGGGTCGCCGTAATTCGACCGCGCATCCCCCAGGACCAGGAGTGTCGTACGCCGGTCGATGATCTGTTCGTGGTTGATCTTCAGGTCCGACCAGGCCTGACCGTAGCTGGTCGAGCCCATGCCGTATTCGCGAAGGATCTTTGCCATTGCGGTTTCGAAATCGTTCTGCTCCAGGACCTCGTCCACTGAGCCGAGGCGGAACGAGAAGGCGAAGGCGTGCATGTCCGGCACGACATCTTTCATCGACCAGAGCAAAAGAAGCAGAAAGCGCACATATTGCGCGACTGAGCCGGAGACGTCGCAGATCACGACAATCTTCGGCTTGTCCTTCCGCTTCTGGCGCCAGACGACATTGAAGGGCACGCCATCGAAACCTGCATTGGCGCGCATCGTACGGCGCACATCCAGCTGGCCGCGGTTGCGGCGGCGTTTGCGGCGGGAGTGTTTGACAGCGAGGCGTTTGGCGATCTTTGCGATCAGCCGCTTCATCCGCTCCATGTCGCTGCGGTCAATCGCGGAGAGCTTTTTCTCGGCGGCATAGTCATCGCGGAATTGCTGTGTTTCACCGGTACCGAAAACCTGGAAGGCTTTTTCCGCGCGGTCCCGCGCTTTCAGCGTGACATCGCGGCGGACATCGATCAGGCGCTGGGCTTCCGCATCGCCATCCGGGCCGCCTTGCTGCAGCGCTTCGAGGAGGCGCGCTTGCAGAGCTTCGCCGCCCATCTGCTTGACCATCTGCTGGGCGTAGTAAGCCACTTGGGTCGAGAAGCGGATATTGTCGACACCGGCCGCTTCGGCAGCCTTTTCAAGCGCGAGCGAGATCGCGCTTTCGTCACCGGACTCCATCAGGTCGACAAGGTTGGACGCGTCGGTTTCCGAACTGTCATTGTCTGAAGAGTCTGTCTGGTCCTGTTCCGCGTTGGAGGCAGTTTCCTGCCTTGAGAAGTAGAGTTCGAACAGTTCGTCGAACGTCACTTTCTCTTCCGGGGATTTCGCCAGAACACAGGCGAGGGAATCCTTCAGCATGCTGCGGTCGGCATAGCCGATCAGCTTCAGTGTGTGGGCGGCATCCAGCGCCTCGCCGGTAGAGACCCGTACGTCTGAAGAGCGCAGGGCACGGATGAAGTTGGTGAGCGGGCGTTCCATGGACCCGTCAGTGCCCCTTTGTCATCCAAGGTTCGGATAGCCGGATGCCGTGCGGTTGCCGGGTTTCTGTGCGGCAGCTTCGCGCAGCATTTTAGGCACTTCCGGACCGATCACGGCGATGTCGCTTTCATGCTTCAGCAACACATTCAGCGTGTCGCGGACGAAGGTTTCGTCCAGCGCCGTTGCGTGCAGCAGGAGCAGAGTTTTCGCCCAGTCGACCGTTTCGGCAATGGAAGGGCGTTTCTTGATGTCGACATCGCGCACCGACTGGACGAAGGAGACCATCTGGTCGAGCAGCGACTCCTCGAGGCCTTCGACGCGGGCGCGGACAATGCGGCGTTCGCGGGCATGATCGGGGAAGCCGATATGCAGGTGGAGGCAGCGGCGCTTCAGGGCGTCGCCAAGTTCGCGCACATTGTTCGAGGTCAGAATAACCAGTGGCGGCACATTGGCGGCAATCGTTCCGATCTCCGGCACGGTGACCTGATAGTCCGAGAGGACTTCGAGAAGGAAGGCCTCGAACTCCTCGTCCGACTTGTCGATCTCATCGATCAGCAGGATCGATCCGACTTCCTGTTTCATCGCCGTCAGCAGAGGGCGGGATTCCAGGAATTGTTCGGAGAAGAACAGGTCTTCGAAGGAAGAGAGTTTGCCGAGCGAGCTTTCCAGCGAACCGGCATCGCCGATCACCTCGTTCAGCTTCTCTTTCAGGATCTGCGTGTAGAGCAGCTGCTTACCATATTTCCACTCGTAAAGCGCCTTGCCCTCGTCGAGGCCTTCATAGCATTGCAGGCGCAGGAGCGGCAGGTCGAGCCAGCGTGAGAGCGAGGCGGCGAGATCTGTCTTGCCGACGCCGGCCGGGCCTTCGATCAGGATCGGCTTGCGCAGGCCATGGGCCAGGAAAACAGCCGTCGAAATCTGTTTCGTGGAGATGTACCCCACGCCTTCGAGGCCCGCAGTGATTGCGTCAACGGAAGTCATCGGCTCGTAGCCGGTGGAAAGGTCTTTAGCCATGTTTTCAGGGGTAGGGCGGGGGCGCATGACTGGCAAGCCATATCGCGGGGGAAGCGCCCGCGAGCCCCTTGTCCGGAAACGCGCCCGCGCTCCGGTAACGTCACCTCATTGTCGGGAAGTTCAGCCCTTGTTCGGATCCGGCCACCGTTTCAGAAGCTTCGATCAGCTGCACGGTCAGCCCGCCCTAGACGAGGGCGGCGGGCATGCAGTGCGTGTTCGGGATCGGCGGCACGTGCG